>JAQBZT010000063.1 GCA_027622355.1 bacterium
CCCTCTGTCAGATCCACCCAGTTCAGCGCAACGAGCCGCACCACCTCGGCGAAACTCACCGTGACAATAACGAAATAGGCACCCCGTACCTTGAAGGAGATTTTTCCGATCAGCCAACCGAAAAAACCGGCCCCGGCGATTCCAGCAATGAAACCCACCCAGGCGGGACTCGGCTCAACCCGGAGATAATAGTCAGTCCCCCAAAGGGGGATGGTCAGGTCGAATCCCAATGAGAGCAGGGCGCTGATATAGGCTCCGATTCCGAAAAACGCGACGTGGCCGAGACTGAGCTGCCCGGTGTAGCCGAGAAGAAGATTCAGGCTCATCGAAGCAATCGTAAAAATTCCTGCGCTGATAAGAATGTGAAGATAGTAAAGGTTGGTCATCCAGAGCGGCAGAGAGAACAGGAAAACGACCCATGCGAAAGTGAACCAGCGGTTCATCCGATGCGCTCCGAGCGGGCGAAGAGGCCGGTCGGCTTATAGATGAGAACCACGATAATGAGAATAAATCCCATGGCATCCCGGTAGCCCGAAGAAATGTAGCCCGCGCCGAATTCTTCCACCAACGCCAGGATGAACCCTCCCAGAGCGGCTCCGATGAAGTTGCCCAACCCGCCGAGTATTACGATTGCAAAGGCCTTGAGCGCCGCCATATCGCCCATTGTTGGAGAAACGACGAACACGGGTCCCAGAAGCGCTCCCGCCGCCGCCGCGAGACCGGAGCCCAGCGCGAAGGTGGCGGTATGTATGACATCGATATTCACGCCCATGAGTGCCGCCGTGTCTCGATCCTGAAAGGTCGCGCGCATCGCCTTTCCCAGCTTGGTTCGGTAGATCAAGAAGTGCGCACCCGCGATGAGAAGAACAGCCACGGCGAAGACAAAAACGCGAAGCCAGGAGACGGAGACCATGCCCAGAACGATGGGATCCGTCGAAAAAGGATGGTCAATTGATTTCGCGATGCCGCTCCAGGTTAGCTGCTCAGCGTTTTGCATCGCAATCCACGCCCCAATCATCACAAGCATGGTAGTGTCGATATTCGCCCCGCGGAGTGGCCGCAGGAGAACAAACTCGATACCAGCCCCGAGAACAACACCCAACACTACCGCGACAATCAACGCAAAAAAGAAATTTCCGCTGACCATCATGGCGAACAGGAACGTCATGTAGGCGCCGAATGAGTACAATTCGCCGTGGGTAAAATTCACCACGTTCATGATGCCGAAAATAAGAGTCAGACCAATACCCAGAAGAGCGTATGTACCCCCAAGGACAATACCGTTCAGAATGTGCTGAAGAAATTGATCCAAAGCCCCGCTCTCCCGGCCTCAGCGGCAGACCACCCAGACACTAACCGCTATAGCGCCACCCTTGCTTGGGCAGCACCGCCCCCCGGCGCTCTGCGCCAGGGGGCGGACATCATCTTCCGAAAAACTTCATAAAATCCGGCCAAGCTACGGAAGCGCAACCTTCCCATTCTTGATCGTCACAACGTAAACGTTGGGTACATTTTGCGCGCTTTCGCGTCCCTTGGGCCCTTGTTTGATGAACGAAATGTTACCGTTGACACCCTTCACTTTCACCCCCCAAAGTGCCTTCTGAATGGCCTTCGGCGAAGCCTTGCCGGCCGCTTTAATGCCCGCGGCAATCGTCATGATGCCGTCATAGCCCCGGAACCCTTCGGTCAGGCCGGCGAAGTTGTGTCCACGTTTTTTCCATTCCGCGACGAAACTCTTGGCCACTTCCGGATTCGGCGCCGAGCCCGGGAACCAGGGAGCGAAGAACAGTAAGTGATAGCTTCCATCCGCGGCAGCCCCGGCGTGCTCGATAAGCTGGTCCGGCGAGGAGGAGCCGCCTGTCGTAATCACCCGATGGGTGACACGCTGCTCTTTCGCCTGCTTCAGAACGAGGGTGATCTGCTCAACACCTGTCGTCAGGAAGAGCGTATCGCCACCCGAGGCCTTGATCTTCGCCAATTGCGCACTCAGATCCTGGGCCTTGGCATCCATCGTCTCGATGACGCCGACCTTAATTCCCTTACTCTTGAGCATCGTCGCAAATTCCTTGGAGGCACCGCGGCCCCAGTCGTTGTTGACAACAAGGAAATCCGCTTTCTTGATATTAAACTGCCCGACCTTAGTGCCGAACGACTTCGCTTCCATGGCCGAGGTCGGGCTGATCCGGAAGATCCAAGGATTGCCCGAAACGGTTATCTTCCCCGATGAAGAAGTCTCCACCACCATCGGCACTCCGTATTCCATGAGCTTCGGCATGACAGCCAAAGTGTAGGTGGAACTCCATGCGCCCATCAGGACGGGCACTTTGTCGCGCACGATTAGTTTCTCAGCCGTTGCGACCGCTTCCTTCGGATTGCTCTTGTTGTCCTCGATGATGAGCTTCACCTTTTTCCCGAGAACACCGCCCTTGGCGTTCAAAACCGACTCGGCGATCTTTGCCCCCTGGACCACATAGTTGCCTGAAGCCGCCACCGCTCCCGTTAGCGGCTGTGTGACGCCGATCTTGATCACACCTGCCGCGCCCGCTAGCCCGTGTGTAAATACTAGTGCACCAACCGCGAGACTCAAAAACGCTCTTCTTGTCCATCGCTTCATGTCAATTTCCCTCTAATGGTTAAGGATACGTCGATGAAAATTTCTCCGATGCTCAACGACACAACGGCATCAGCCCGAAATGGGCACGAGAACCAGCAATCTAAAAGTAACGAGAACATGTTGCAACCGAATGAACGACCGGCTTCGATGCCATTAAAAACGCCGCTGAAAATTACCGGATAATTTCCCATACTGCAGCGTATCTATCCAACCGTGCATGGCGAATTGATAATTATAGCCTGAATGCGGGCCTTTCGTCGCCTTGCTCCCAAGAGCCCGTCTCCCTGCGCTTGTGCAGGGCAAATTCGGAACTCGCCAGGGACACGTACGTAGAATCGCAGCTTGGCTTGGATTACCCATTTTGGGCTAGAATAAGCCCATTCAAGGAATCAAATGGGAAATGTCCAGTTAATTGACCCGGTAAGGTGACCTTTGGATTTCTCTCTCACTGAGACTCAGCGCGCGCTCCAGAAGCTTGTCCACGAATTCGCAGAGAAGGAGATCCGCCCCGTTGCCCGGGATCGAGAGCGGATCCCGGATCCCCAGGAGCGCTTCCCCTGGGATATTCTCGAAAAGGGCAGCCGGCTCGGATTGCGAACGCTGTCGCTTCCCGAGGAGAGGGGCGGGGCGGGAGCCAGCATTCTGGACCTTTGCATTGTCGGTGAGGAGATCGCCTGGGGGGATCTCGGAATAGCCGTCACTTTCGATCAGACCTGGAAGATTATCCACTTTCTCGACCGCAACTGGAACGAGGAGCAGCGGAGCCGCTACCTCCCCGCATTTCTGGAGGATCACCGTTTCCACCTCGCGGTGGGAATGACCGAGCCCAACGTGGGGTCAGAGAATTTCACCCCCCACGAGCGGCCCGAGCTCGGGGTACGCACACGGGCTGTCCGCGATGGAAGCCACTGGATCGTTAACGGGATGAAACACTTCATCAGCAACGGCGGGATCGCCAAGCTCTATACGCTGGTGACGCGGACGGATCCCGCGGTGGGTGTCTCCAAGGGAATCACTTACTTCATGGTTTCACCCGGGCAAGAGGGATTTTCCATCGGGCGCGTTCACGACAAGATGGGCCAGCGCCTTTCTCAGAATGCCGAGCTCATCTTCGAGAACTGCCGGATACCCGACTCCGATCGAGTGGCAAATGTGGGAGGCGGCGTGCAGGCGCGCTCGGGTTCATTCTCGCGCGGCTCAGTGATCGAATCCGCGGCAACCGCACTGGGGCCTGCCCGGGCGGCTTATGAGGATGCCGTTGACCACGCGCGCAATCGGGTCCAGGGCGGAAGGCCCATTATCGAACATCAGGGGGTGGGTTTCATGCTCGCTGACTGCTTCATTGACTATCAGGCCGCCCGTCAGATCCTGCACTACGCCGCATGGAGGGCCATGAGGGATGAGGGCTACGATCCGAAGCTGGGTTACATGGCGAAGGTCTTCGCGTCGGAGGCCTGCTTCCGCATCGCCAAGCGGGCCATGGAGGTGTGGGGTGGGATGGGCTACATGACCGAGGCTCCGATGGAGAAGTACTTGCGGGATGTGACAAGCTTCCTCCACTCGGCCGGGACGAACGAGGCCCAGCGCGTCCGCTCAATGCCGTATCTGTAGCTTGGGAATGTCTTTGTTTTATAGCCATTTGTGCCTTCAGGAACGCAAATTTAATTTTCAAATTACCGGTGCGCTCCGCATCAAAAAGTTCCTGATATGAGCGAAAAACAGGAAAAGAATCGGCATAGCGAGCGAGGTTAAGAAGAATCGTCATTCGGAGCCAGGCCATTGGTAATTCGTCATGGACACTTTTCGGTCATGCCATCCCAACATCAAAATCGCTGGACCAGGACACCAGTTCTAATCTCCGCACAATTACCAATTCGCTACGCATGGACTAAAATCACGGACAAGCAACCACTCGGCCGTTAAATTTCAGCGATTCAATTTGTTACCTGTAGGAGAATCCGATTGGACGAAACGACTGATCCCTTCGAGTATTTTTTTCGTCTTCCCTGGTCCGACGGACTTCCAGTGGTCACCCCGACGGTTGAACGTATCGCCTGGATGCTGTCCGGAACAGGCCGAACTCCGGAGGAATCATTGGGGCCTGTTCCGCCCGCTGGCCACGATGCCACGGTCGAGCAGGTGGCGACCCACGCCGTTATGGCGGGCGCGCGACCCGAGTACCTGCCCGCCATCCTGGGGGCGCTGGAGGCGACCCTCTCCCCGCAATTCAATCTGAACGGCCTACAAGCCACCATGGGGCCAGGAGGGCCGATGGTGATGTTCAACGGACCCTATGCCAAGAAAATCGGGGTCCATGGCGGTTCCGGCTGCATGGGCCCGGGCTTCCGCCCGAACGCCACCATCGGGCGGACCTTGCGTCTCATCATGCTGAATCTCGGCGGCGCCATACCGGGCATCTCCGACATGAGTTGTTTTGGCCACCCGGACAAATTCAGTTTCTGCCTTCGCGAAAATGAAGAACTGAGTCCCTGGCCGGCGCTTTCCACGGAGATGGGCTTCGCCCCCGGGGATGATGTGGTCACAGTCTTCGCTGCCGAGGGACCGCACCAGGCGTTCGACGACTCCAGCTCAAAACCCAGCGGGTTGCTCGCCACCATCGCCTCAGTCATGAGCACGATGGGTTCTTCGAACGCCTATATGCGGCAGAACATGGTGATCGCCATGAGTCCCGATCACGCCGAGGTCATGCGGCGGGCAGGCTACTCCCGCTCCGACGTAAAGCGACACCTCTTTGAACTGGCCCGCCTGCCGGTGAGCCAGATGAAGAAGGGCGGACGATTCCATCATCCAGACCGTGTGGAATGGCCCGACTGGGTGGACCGAAGCGATGATGCTTGCCTCGTCCCCATGATCCATGATCCGGAGGACATCCTTATACTTGTTGCTGGCGGTCGGCCCGGGCCGCACTCGATGATCGTCCCCGGATGGAATAAGTCGAGCCGCTTCGTATCGATGCCCTACAGCACCGGGTAAGTATTGAGAAAAGGCGAATTGCCTGTGCATGGCGAATTCCTGATTAAGCAGTAATTTGGTGTCTGATTGGAAATTCGCCGCCCACAGGTACCGCAACGTAGAGCGAATAAATGCGTGTGAATCAGGCCGGCATATGTTTTGGCCTGCTAATGTCGATTCGTTTCACATGTCCCCTCGGCACGCCCATTCGTCCCGCAATGAAGCGGAGCAATAATTCCAGCCCTTGGTCCACGGGCCGAACCGTTTCCCTGTCTGTCATCAAGCTCATTTCCGGCCTGAATCTCCGGATCAGGAAAGACGGCGTATCGTCCCCTCGCTCGAACGTAATCTCCATCCTCATCCTTTCAAAGGGGTCACGCCTGTTGTCGCGCTTCCCGTATTCGCCGAGAAGGACACCCATCTCCAAATCGAGCTTGCCCTTTTCCTTGGCGTATCGAATTTTAATTCGCGCCCTTGGCATCAATAGTCCCAAATGGCCCAAACCGGTAAAGCTGGACAAATCCTTATCGAGAATTCCAACCAAATTTAGGCCGGTAGTATTTTCCTCGCCATAGCTCGTCATGGACTTGTCAAAAAAAGAAAGGAATTCCCCGAGGATAAAAACGCGATTTCCAAGCATCGTTTCCAGTTTGGCTCGGGCCTCATGAAAATCCGTTTTTTCCATTTTGTTGGACGGGTGCATTTTCTTCCTTTTCCAATACGACGACTGTTGTGGTTCAAGACCTCAATATAACTTTCTGCCGTCGAAGAATCCTGTGCACGGCGAATTGACAATTCTAGCTTGAATTCAGGTCTTTCGTCGCCTTGCTCCTAAGAACCCTTCTCCCTAATCTCCCTGCCATGAAACATATTTTCCTGCTTTCCGCCTGAATCCCCAAATACAATCCTTCATCCGCGAGCGAGCCACACTGCCGAACAATCCGAAAGAGATACCACGGCAATTGGAGCGGAGACCATTGCGCCAGAGCGTCTCACTTGGCCAAGGGAAGATGCGCGATAGCCAATAAGCGGGGCGTGTACGGGGCGAATCGGCGGTGACGGGAAAAGATTCAGGACAGGCAAAACGATAACTTATTCTTGGCGGTGGGTGCAGTCTGCCGCGAACTGCTCTCTCTAAATTCCCTGTGCATGGCGAATCAATAATTTTCACTGAACTTTTGGGTATTTAAGAATTCAGTCCGCAAAAACTCCGTCCATGTCTTGCTCGAAACTCAAAAGATTCTCATATAGGGAACTTTTTATTCGTCAATATATTTGGACAGGGCAGAATAGAATTTTCGCGAAGCACAGGTATCTTTTGCAGATTTTATGGACTTCTCGGCGAGAAACACCCCGAGAAAGGACAAAAAGATTGGAATTTGCTAAGTGGAAAGCATTGCCGCACAATTCCAGATTAAAAAAAGGAAATCAGGAGTGAAGGCCATCCAGATGGAAGTGATTGGCGGCCCCGAGGTGATGCGGCTCGTGGACATTCCCGTTCCCGAGCCAGGACCGGGAGAAGTGCGCGTGAAGGTGAATGCCGTGGGCCTGAACTACTCCGACATCCTGATTCGCGAGGGCCGCTACATGAGTGATATGCCTCTGCCCTTCGTTCTCGGACGCGAATTCTGCGGGACCATCAACAAGGTCGGTCCGGATGTCGAAAACTGGAAAATCGGCCAGCGCGTCTTTGGAAGGAACACGAAAGGGGGCGCGCTGGCCGAATACGTGGTGACACGCCCCATATTGGACGTTCTTCCTGATGATCTGACTTTCATCCAGGGCTCCGCCATTCGGGTGCAGGGAAGGACTGCGATGCTGCTCATCGATCACGTGGCCAAGGTTCAGAAGGGCGAAACCGTGCTTGTCCATGCGGCGGCCGGAGGAATCGGCCTGCTCGCCGTCCAGATCGCAAAAGCGAGGGGCGCCCGCGTGATTGGCACGGCTTCGACCGACGAGAAATGCCGGGCCATCGCTGAACAGGGCGCAACACCCGTCAATTATTCGAAAGGTGATTGGGTGAAAGAAGTTCTCGAACATACAGACGGAAAAGGCGCCGATGTCATTCTTGAATCCGTAGGAGGTGACGTTCTCATGCGGTCCTACAAGGAGGCGCTGGCCATCTTCGGACGCCTCGTTGTGTTCGGCGTGGCAAGCAATGAAACCGCCCAGCTTACCAATCATGATATTCTCGTCTCCAACAAAGCCCTCCTTGGCTACTGGGTCACGCCCTATTTCGAAAATCACCGGCACCTTGTCGCCGGAGCGATTCAAAACCTCATCCAATTAGTTCGACAGGGAAAGGTTAGCCTGATTATCGGAAAAATTTTTCCGCTCGAGAAGTCAGCGGAAGCTTTCAACTACATGCAGAACAGAAAAAACATCGGGAAAATTGTCATCACGAACGAAAGCTCCGGCGATTCTTCTTTTTGAATACAGTTTTAAAATTGTCTTTCTTTTCGACGCCAAACGAAGACTGAAGAAAAACAGAGCAAAAAGGAGATTGCCTTCATGGTCAATTTTAAACTCTCGGAGGAACAACTCGCCCTGCAACAGTTGGCGCGGGATTTCGCTGAAAAAGAGGCAAAGCCACTCGCAGAAACGCTCGACAAAAACCATGAGCCCGAAGACTGCATCAGCTTGGACCTTCTCAGGAGATGCTCCGAACTGGGCTTCCGGACCCTCGCCATTCCCGAGAGATACGGCGGTGGCGGGGTGGAAGATTTGCTCACCATGGTCATCGTATGCGAAGAGCTCGCTGTCGCCGACGTCACCCTTCCGACCATTCCCGCCAACGGCCGAAAGATATATGCCATCCTGAATAATCCCGAAGTGGCTAAAGAAGAAGTCCGGGATAAGTGGCTGAAATCTTTTTGCGAGGACCCCACTTTTATGGTGGCCATGGCGCTTACCGAACCGGACGCCGGAGGCGACAACGCCCTCCCGTTTAACGCCCCCGGCTCAGGCTTCCGCACCTCCGCCGTTCGTGACGGGAACCATTATGTACTCAATGGGTCGAAACAATTCATCGCCCAAGGAGGTTCCGCAAAACTTTATTTCGTCTTCACCCGTAGCGACCCCACAAAAGGCATCTTGGAGGGTTGTTCCACCTTCCTCATCCCTTTGGGCCATCCGGGCATGTCTTTCGGCCGGGTGCACGACAAAATGGGCTCCCGTCTTCTCCGGAACCAGGAAATTTTCTTTGACGACTGCCGCGTCCCGGAGGAGTGGAGACTCGGCGAGGAGGGTTTAGGTCTCATCGCCTTCCGGGGCAGCCTGGGAACCGACGGGGTTCTGGGCGGGGCCCGCGCCATTGGCGTTGCGCGGAGAGCCATCGAGGAAATTACTGAGTTCTGCAAGAACCGCGTTCAAGGAGGAAAGCCCGTCATCCAGCACCAGGTGATCGCTTCCGAACTTGCCGATATGTACACCACCCTCCAGGCAATGCGGTCTCTGGTGTGGAATGTGGCTTGGTCCGTGGACAATCTTCCGCGGGATCCCAAGCGGGTGCCGACTGTCATGACATTTTGCACAAAGAACGGGTTCGATATTGCCCACCGGGCCGCCGAACTGGCCGGCGGAATGGGAGTCATGCGGGACGCACCCTTCGAAAAACTCCTGCGGGACGCCTTCTCGCTCAAGCATCTCGATGGCGGCAACTACATCAAGCGTCTCAAGATTGGGGCGGCGTTGTAGGCGACGCGCGTTGATATTTTTAAACATGAACGCGCACATCTCCGAATATTACGCGCTATTGCGAGGCTCCTGCTTGTGCATGGTGTCCTGGTTCATCGAATCTTTTGGCCTTTCATTCCGTCGAAAATCCTCACTGCCAAGCCAAAAGCCCGTCAGCTTGCTTTTGCGCGCAAGTATAGCGGCACGGCCCCCCATGTCAGCACCAACAGGACCACGCCTACGATTTTAATCCAAACGATCATGGGAAGCAGGAAGCATACGGCGGCGGTCAAAAACAGGCCACGTTTCACATGGGTGACTTTCACCGGGAAAAAGTCGGTGCCTTGAATCGTGACGGCCAGGGCGGCATAGCCGAAGGCGTAACTGACCGTTGCCGCCGAGATTTCCATCCAAGTTCCCTGCAACAACAGCTCGGGCACGTAAACGAAGCTATAGGGAATCAGGATCAGGGTGGTTCCATACTTCAACGCGGCGAATCCCGTTCGCATGGGGTCGGCCTTGGCAATGGCCGCTCCCGCGAACGCCGACACGCAGACCGGCGGTGTGATGTTAGAAAGACACGCCGCATAGAACACCACCAGATGGGCCGGAACTTCTGGCACGCCAAGCTGTACCAGCGCCGGGGCCGCTACCACGGCCAGGATGATATAGGATCCGGTGGTGCTGCTGCCCATGCCGATGATCACCGAAATCACCGTGACCAGCGATACAGTCAGCAAAAGGTTGCCGCCCGCGAATTCGACCAATACGGCGGAGAACTTAAGCCCCAGGCCCGACAAGATGATCCCGCCGATGATCACGCCCAGGCTGCCGATGGCCGCACCTGCGGACGTATTGTTGTGCGCACCCGCGACCAGCCCCTGGAAGACATCGCGGGGACCCATCGCCGTTTCCCTGCGCAGCCACGACAGCACCAGGGCGGAAATCGTGCCCCAAAATGCGCCCAGGTCCGGCGAATATCCCTTGAACAAAAGGGTCACCACCACCACCAGCGGAACGAAGAAATGCCACCCCCGGCGGAGAACGTCACGGACCCGGGGAATTTCATCAGCCGGCAGTCCCTTGATCCCGGTCCGCACGGCCTCCAGATCGACCATCAGCAGCACAAAGGCGAAGAACAGTACGGCAGGAATCACGTTCATCGCCGCGATGCTGAGATAATCGGTCTGGGTCAGCGTCGCCAGAATGAACACCCCTGCGCCCATGACCGGCGGCATAATCTGCCCGCCGGTGGATGCGATGGCTTCGATCGCGCCCGCGTGGTGGGGCTTGAAGCCGATCCGCTTCATCATGGGGATGGTGAACGCGCCCGATGCGACCACGTTTGCCACTGACGATCCAGATATGGAACCGAACAGAGCGGAGCTAATTGTGGCGATCTTGGCGGGTCCGCCCCGCCACCTACCGGTCAGCGCAGTGGCCAAATCCATGAAAAAAGTTCCCGCACCGCTGCGTTCCAGGAACGCGCCGAAAATCATGAACGGAAACACGAAGGTGGCAAAAGTCGCCGTGACCACGCCGAACATGGCTTCTTGCGTGGAAAAAGTGAATTCGATGATCCGGTCCACAGACATGCCCGAATGGCTGAGCTTGCCGGGCAGGTACGGCCCGAAATACAGCTGCAAAAGAAACAGCGTAGCAATGATCGGGATCGCGATGCCCAGGACCCGCCGGCTGGTTTCCAGCACCACCGCGATGGCGATGCCACCCATGATTAGGTCCCAAGTGTTGGGGTCGCTGACGCGAAACATGGCGTAGGGGACGTACTGGTCCATCCAATAGCCGATGGAAGCGACCGCCAAGACGATAAACGCCACGTCGATGATGCTGGGCCGATCGTTGGGCGCGCCTTGCCGGGCCGGATAGGCAAAGAACACCAGGACCGACGTAAACAAAAGATACAGCCCTCGGTTGGTTTCCGTCGAAACCAGGCCGAACCCCGACGTATACATATACCAAACGGAAAAA
>JAQBZT010000064.1 GCA_027622355.1 bacterium
GCTGGCGGAGGAGGAAAAATGACGAAGAAGGAGGCCCCCGCCTTCCGCGCGGCGCGGCCGGTCGAGAACATTGTCGTCTATCAGCCGGGCAAGCCCATCGAGGAACTCGAGCGCGAACTCGGGATCTCGGATTCGGTCAAACTGGCCTCGAACGAAAATCCGCTCGGGCCCTCTCCCAAGGCGGTGGAGGCCATCGGGCGGGCCATTCCCGATTTGCACCGGTATCCCGACGGCGGGGGGTTTTATCTCAAGGAGGAGCTGGCCGCGCACCATGGGCTTTCGCCGGAGCATTTCATCCTCGGGAACGGGACGAACGAGGTCCTCGAAATTCTGGCGCATGCCTTTTTCGATCCGGGCGATTCGGTGGTGTTTTCCGAGGGGGCCTTCATCGTCTATCGCATCGTCTCCCAGCTCAGCGGCTGCGACATCCGCGTGGCGCCGATGCGCGAGTTCACCCACGATCTGGAGCAAATGGCCGAGCGGGTGAGCGATGATACGAAGGCGGTCTTCATCGCCAATCCGAACAACCCGACGGGAACGGCGGTGGGGGAGCGGGCGCTGCGCGCTTTTCTCGAAAGAGTGCCCGAAACCACCCTCGTCGTGGTAGATGAAGCGTATTTTCAGTACGCCACCCGGGAGGATTATCCTGACGCGACGCAGCTCTTCCGGGAGTTTCCGAACGTCGTGGCGATGCGGACCTTCTCGAAGGTCTATGGCCTGGCCGGGCTTCGCGTGGGCTACGGGGCGGGGCACCCCGATGTCATCTCCAAGATGGAGCGGGTGCGCGAGCCCTTCAACGTGAATTCGCTGGCGCTGGCCGCGGCCGAGGCGGCACTCTCCGATACGGAGCATGTCGAAAAAACGGTCCGGGCCAACACGGAGGGCCGGGAGTTTTTCGTCCGGGAGCTGGCGGCGCTGGGCCTGCCCTTCGTACCCACCCAGGGGAATTTTCTCATGGTGGAGGTGGGCGATGGCGCCGAGGGGACTTACGAGGCGCTTCTCCGCGAGGGGATCATCGCCCGGCCGGTGGCTGGCTATGGATTTCCACGGCACCTGCGCATTTCAATCGGAACGGCAGGGGAGAACCAGCGGGCGATCGATGCGCTGGTCAAGATCTTAAAAATTAATTAGTTTTATATCAATGAATTGCGGGAGATAGTTCAAGTAAAATGGAACCACTTTTCGGGCAGATGACGATCATCGGGGTGGGCCTGATCGGCGGCTCGCTGGCCCGGGCGGCCCGGGCGAAGGGGCTGGTCGGGCGCTTCGTCGGGGCGGGCCGGCGGCGGGAAAATCTCGAGAAGGCGCTCTCCCTCGGGGTGGTCGACCAGATCGAGACCGATCACGTGGCCGCGGCCGCGGGCGCGGATATCGTGGTGCTCGGAACCCCGGTGCAGGTGGCTGTCGAGGTGGCGCGAAATATTCTCCCCGAGATGAAACCGGGGGCCATTCTTACCGATGTGGGGAGCGTCAAGGGGCCCTTTGTCCGTGCGGTTGAGGCGATGGAGCTGGGCGGGGTCCGATTTGTCGGCGGGCACCCGATCGCGGGAACGGAGGATTCGGGCGTCGAGGCAAGTTTCAAGGAATTGTTCGAGAATCACCGGACGATTCTCACCCCGACTGATCGCTCGGATGCATCGGCCGTCGAGGCCCTGAAGAAGCTCTGGGAAGGGGTGGGCGCCCACGTGGACTTAATCTCACCCGAGGCCCACGACCGGGTACTCTCCGATATCAGTCATCTGCCGCATCTGGTGGCCTACGCTCTCGTAAATGCGGCGCTGGAGGGAAAGGGTCTCCCTTATGCGGCGGGCGGCTTCCGCGACTTTACGCGGATCGCATCGAGCAACCCGGAGATGTGGCGGGAGATATGCCTGGACAACCGGGAGGCCCTTCTCGCATCTCTAGGCACGTTCGAGGGCCGTCTGGCCGAGCTTCGCCAGCTGGTCGAGCGGGGGGATGGGGCGGCCCTGGAGGCGGCCTTTCGGCGGGCGAAAGAGGGTCGGGACGGCTGGCTTCAGGAGAAGGGCTGGAAATGACCCCTCAAAGCGGGAAAGACTCCTCCGGCGCCGGCATCGTCATTCCCGTGGATGGGCCCGCGGGCTCCGGGAAAAGCACGATGGCGCGCGCCCTGGCGGACCGCCTGGGGTGGGATTATCTTGAGACTGGGGCACTTTACCGTGCGGTGGGGCTGAAGGTGCTGGAAGCAGGGGGCAGCCCCGATGATGCGGCGGAGGCTGCCCGGCAGGCCGGGTCGCTTCACTTTCAGAGTGCCAAGGTTGCGGGCGAGTGGAAGAATCTGCTCGATGATCGGGATGTGAGCCAGAGCCTTCGCGAAGAAAGGGTGAGCGATGCGGCCTCGCGCGTTTCATCGCTGCCCGAGGTGCGGGCGGCGGTTCTCGATTTCCAGCGCAGCTATGGCCGCGAGCGGGGAGCGGTTCTGGACGGCCGGGATATCGGGACGGTGGTTTTTCCCGGGGCCCGGCTCAAATTTTTTCTGGACGCCGACATGGAGGTCCGCATCCAGCGCCGCTTCGGGGAACTTGAAAAAAAAGGGATTTCCTTCGATCCCGAGCGCCTGGCCGCCGATCTGCGGGAGCGGGATCGCCGCGACAGGGAGCGGAAAATCGCTCCGCTGAAGCCAGCGCAAGATGCTGAAAAGATTGACACATCCGGGATGCCCATTGACCAGGTGCTGGCCCGCATGCTAGAGAAGGTCCGCGAGGTGTATGGGGAACTTATTGACCTTCCTGGGGTTTCTTGACCTCTCTATCGCAGATGGGTACCATTTTGGGCCTATCCCTCGGAATGGAAAGGCCGTTCGGCGGGCACGCGGGCACGCCGGGTGGATTTTTTATTTTCTCTCACCGAAAGTTGTTTTAGGAAGAACGAGGTAAATCAACCAGATGTCAGATAACCCCTCTCCCGCCTCCCCGAAAGAGGCGGCCCTCTCTGAAGCAGAATTTTCCGCCCTCGCGGACACTAAGGATCCCCAGTCGCTGACCTTCGAGCAGATGGAAAGCTTGTATGCCACGACGATCGACCCCGTGAAAGAGGGGGAGATCGTGCATGGCAGCGTGGTTCGCCTCGAGGGCGACTATGTGCTGGTGGATGTGGGCTTCAAGTCCGAAGGCATTGTTTCCAGATTCGAGTTTCCACGGGGCGGCTCCGAGCTGAAACCCGGAGATAAGGTGGAGGTCTTCGTCGAGGAGCGCGAGGACGAGAACGGCCTTATGGTTCTCTCGAAGGATAAGGCCAACCGCATCAAGGTGTGGGATGAAATCAGCCGCGCCTACGACAACAATGAGATTGTTTCCGGCGAGGTGTCTGCCCGGATCAAGGGCGGCCTCACGGTGGACATTGGCCTCAAGGCCTTCCTGCCGGGATCCCAGGTTGACCTGCGCCCGGTGCGGAACCTGGATCAATTCATTGGCAAGCGCTTCGATCTGAAAATCATCAAGCTCAACCGCAAGCGCGGCAACATCGTACTCTCCCGCCGCGCCCTTCTCGAGGAGGAGCGCGCCGAGCTCAAGCGCGAGACGCTCTCCCAACTCGAGGAAGGCCAACGCACCGAAGGCGTGGTGAAGAACATCACCGACTACGGCGCCTTCATCGATCTGGGCGGCATTGACGGTCTCCTGCACATCACCGACATGTCCTGGGGCCGGGTGAGCCACCCGAGCGAAATGCTTTCGATCGGAGACACGGTGAAGGTGGTGGTCCTCAAGTACGACAAGGAGCGCGAGCGCGTTTCCCTGGGCCACAAGCAGATCACCCCGGACCCGTGGGAGAACGTGGAAATCAAGTACCCGGCCAGCGGCCGGGTCCGTGGAAAGGTGGTTTCCATCACCGACTACGGCGCCTTTGTCGAACTCGAGCCCGGCGTCGAGGGGCTGGTGCATATCTCCGAAATGTCGTGGAACCGCCGCGTGCGGCACCCCTCCAAGCTGGTGGCGATTGGGGATGCGGTCGAGGCGGTGGTTCTGAACCTGGACAAGGAAGGGCGGCGGATTGCGCTCGGGATGAAGCAGACCGAAGAAAATCCCTGGACCCAGGTCGAGAAGAACTACCCGGTGGGAACAAAGGTGCGGGGGAGCATCCGCAATTTGACCGAATTCGGCGCTTTTGTGGCGCTGGATGAGGGGATTGACGGGCTGATCCACATCTCCGACATCTCCTGGACCCATCGGTTCAAGCACCCCTCCGAAGTCCTCAAGAAGGGCGATGATATCGACGCCGTGGTCCTGAGCGTCGATGTGGACAAGGAGCGCCTCTCTCTCGGCATCAAGCAGCTCTCTCCCGATCCCTGGGAAAATATTTACGAACGCTATGCCGTGGACGATGATATCGAGGCCACCATCACGAAGATCACCAATTTCGGGGTCTTCGCCGCGCCAGAAGATGAGCTGGAAGGGCTTGTCCACATCTCGGAGCTCAGTTCCGAAAAAGTGAACAAACCAGAGGAAGTGGTGCAGGTCGGCGATGTCTTCAAGATGCGGGTGATCAAGATTGAGGCTGAACAGCGCAAGCTCGGTCTCAGCATCCGGGCCTATAGCGAAGCGACCGGCGAGGAGGCGCTGATCAAGCGGGCGGACCCGCCTCCGGCGCCTGCGCCTGAAGAGAAGACCGATGATTCGGTAGAGGACGCGGTTGCGGTCGTGACCGATGCGGGGGCCGTGCACGAGGAAGAAGTGAAGGTTGATTCGGAGTAGTTTCTTTCGGCCGCCGGAGTGTTCGCGATGAAACGGTGGATGAGCCGCGGCGTACTGGTTTCCGGTGCGGTCGTTTTGACGATATTTCTCGTCCTCTATGGTCTGACCCGCTTGCCCGATTTTGGGGGGGGGCAGGCGGGAGGCGGCCCGGAGGCTATCGCCCTCATTCGAATCCAAGGCGGGATATTCGGCTCCGAGGAGACCCTCAAGGCGCTGGCCCGGTTCCGCAGCAACCGGCGGCTGAAGGCCCTGCTGCTCCGGATTGACAGCCCGGGCGGGGCGGTGGGCCCGACGCAGGAGATTTATGAGGAAGTCCTTCGTCTGCGCCGCATGGGCCGAAAGGTGGTGGCCTCCCTCGGGACGGTCGCGGCCTCGGGTGGATATTATGTGGCGGTTGCCGCGGATCGGATTTATGCGAATCCGGGGACGATCACCGGAAGCATTGGGGTTGTCATGGTGCTTCCCAACACGGAAAAGATTTTTGATACAATAGGCATACGTTTCCGCGTGATTAAAAGTGCGCCGCACAAGGATCTGGGCTCTCCCCTCCGGAAGATGACGGAGGCGGAGCGGAAGATTCTTCAGGATCTCATTGACGACACCTATCGCCAGTTTGTGAAGGCGATTTCCTTGGGCCGGAAGCTGGAGGAAAAAAAGGTTCTCCAGCTGGCCGATGGAAGCATCTTCAGCGGTGAGCGGGCCCTGCGGATGGGGCTGGTGGATCGACTGGGAACGCAGCAGGACGCGGGGGTGGAGGCCGCCCGGCTTGCCGGGATTACCGGAAGTTTCCGCATCGTGGAGTTGACGCCGCGGGAAGGATTGCTCACTCTATTGACCAAGCTGACGCGAAACGCGATTTCCTGGTTCGGCGGTGAGGGACCGGCGCTTTTGGGATCTCCCCCTGCCGTGCTACAGTATATGTGGAAGTGAATCTTACGGAAGAAATTGAAATTGCCTCGGTAATTAGAATGCGCCCGGGTTGCGGATCTTCTTGGCCAGGGAGTGGTTCGGGGGGAAATCCCCGAGCGTTGATTCAGCACGGAGGGTGGTGGCTCCGATGACCAAAGCCGAATTGGTAGAGAAGATCTCGCCAAAGATCAATCTCACAAAAAAAGATACCGAACGCGTTGTGAACATCGTATTCGGAAGTATCATTCAGTCTTTGGCGCAAGGCGATAAGGTCGAGTTGCGGGGTTTCGGAAGTTTCCGTGTGCGCAAGCGAGACAGCCGCGATGGACGAAACCCCCGTACGGGCGACACCGTCCAGATTCCCCCGAAGAAGGTACCCTTTTTCAAGGCGGGCAAAGAGCTGCGGGAGTTGGTGGACAGCAACATTCCGGCTTCGCCCGGCGGCTTTGCCAGCAACGACGGCTCGTCTGCGGGCGCGGAAGCCGCCGCAACCGTGACAGAGGGGTATCCCGGCTCCAGCGTTTCCTAGCCCCTTTCCATTTCCTCTCGCTTTCCCCGGCGTTCTTCCGCTTCGAGAAGTTCCATGCCTGAAAAACCGATTGGACGCGGCCGGCTGATTCTCTCCCAGGGCGACATCACCGAAAGCCGGGCGGACGCCATCGTTAACGCCGCCAACAACCATCTGTGGATGGGGGCGGGCGTTGCCGGGGCCATCAAGAAAAAAGGCGGCGCCGCCATCGAGGCCGAAGCCATGGCGCAAGGCCCCATCCCGGTGGGGGAAGCGATCGTGACCGGGGGCGGAAACCTCGCGGCCCGCTATGTGATCCACGCGGCCGGTATGGGCCAGGACCTGCGGACCTCGGCGGAACATATCACGGCCTGTACCGAGGCGAGTCTGCGGCGGGCCGAGGAATTCGGTATTTCCCATGTGGCCTTTCCCGCGATTGGAACCGGTGTGGGCGGATTTTCATCCGAGGCGGCGGCACGCTGCATGCTCTCGGCCGCGGCGCGCCATCTGGCGTCCGCCTCCGGGACGGTCGAAACCGTGGAATTTGTCCTCTTCAGCGATGCCGATCTGGCCGCCTTTTCCGGCGTACTGAGGGATATTGAGGCCAACTGAGGGCCCGAATTTGGAGGCTCGGAAAATGGAGCGGCGCGATTCGAGGCCCGTTATCGCCCTGATCGGCCCGACGGGCACGGGAAAATCCGCCTTGGCCGTGGCGATTGCGGGCCGCCTCGCCGAGCGGAGCGTCCGGGTGGAAATCGTGGGGGCAGATGCCCGGCAGATTTACCGGGAGCTTTCCGTGGGCACGTCCAAGCCCTCGGTCCTCGAGCGGGCGGCCGTTCCGCATCACATGATCGATGTGGCGGCCCCGGAGGAGGTGTTCAGCGCGGCCCGGTACGCACGGGAGGCGCTGATTTGCCTGGAGGGCATCTATGCCCGGGGGGGCTTTCCCCTGGTCGTGGGCGGAAGCGGCCTCTACATTCGCGCGCTTCTGGAGGGGCTGTTCGAGGGACCGGAGGCGGACCCGGCCCTGCGATCCCGGCTGGAGGAGGTGGCGGAACGGGAAGGTCCGGCGGCCCTTCATCGCCGGCTGGCGGCGAGCGACCCGGCGGCCGCGGCCCGTCTCCATCCGAATGACCGCAAGCGCGTGATCCGCGCGCTGGAGGTGTACGAGGTGACCGGGCGGCCCATTTCCGCCCTTCAGGCCGAGGCGGCGGTCGCGGGCTTTACCCGGCCGCGCTATCTGGGCCTCGATTGGCCGATGGAGGCCTACGCGGCGCGTGTCGAGGAGCGCATCCGGTGGATGCTCCTGAACGGGATGATGGAGGAGGCTGCCTTCCTCGCCGATCGCGGGCTGAGCGGCTCACCCGCCTTTGAGGGGCTGGGCTACGAGGACGCGCTGGCGCTGCACCGGGGACAAATTGATCAGGAAGAGGTGGTCGCCCGCATTTGCCGCCTGCACAGGGGCTACGCGAAGCGGCAGCGTACCTGGTTCCGGAAGGTGGAGGGCGTTCACTGGCTGGAAATGTCTGAGAGCGGCCGGGAGAAGGCGCTGGATGAGGCCACAGCGTTGATTCTGGAGTATCTGTCCGCTTTTTCGGCCGGCGCTCTGCGCGGGCGGGAGCAGAAAGGTTGAATATCATCCTGGTGGGATTCAAAGGTGCGGGGAAATCCACGATCGGGCCGCTTCTGGCCGAGCGTCTGGGATATGCCTTCGATGATCTCGATCGGCGGATTGAGGCGGCGGGCGGGGAAATTCTCGGTGAGCGTGTCACCTTCCGCGAGGTTTTCAGGCGCCTGGGAGAGGAGGCGTTCCGTGCGCTGGAGCAGTGCCTGCTCGGCGAGGCCCTGGGGGAGGAGAATCTGGTCCTCGCCCTCGGCGGCGGCGCGGCGCTTCACGGTGCCGCCCCCGATCAGCTGAGCGGCCACCTCGTGGTATATATCCGGGTAGCGGCCGAGGCCCTGTTCCGGCGCATCGAGGCGGAAGGCTGGCCCGCCTATCTGGACGGAGAGGCGGACCCGGCACAGGCGCTACGGAAAATCCTGGAGGAGCGTCTGCCCAGGTATGAAGCGCTCGCCGACATTGTGGTGGACAATCCGGACGGCGCGGACCCGGCCGCAGCCGCGAAGCATGCGGCGGACCGGATTCTCGGCAGAAGGGCGCGAGGCGGGTAAAGCCCGGTAAGGAGATTTTTCATGTCGAATACATTTGGCCAGGTTTTCCGCTTCACAACGTGGGGGGAGTCCCACGGCCCCGCCATTGGGGTTGTGGTGGATGGCTGTCCGGCGGGACTGCCGCTCTCAGAGGCCGACCTTCAGTACGACCTCGATCGGCGGCGGCCCGGCCAGAGCCGCGTGACCACCCAGCGGAACGAGACGGACCAGGCCGAAATCCTCTCGGGCGTTTTCGAGGGGAAAACCACGGGGGCGCCCATTTCCATCCTCATTCGCAACCAGGATGCGGACTCCAGTAAATATGAGCCGCTGCGCGATATTTTCCGCCCCGGACATGCCGACTTCACCTACTGGGCGAAGTGGGGGCACCGGGATCATCGCGGGGGAGGGCGATCGAGTGCCCGCGAAACGGCCGGCCGTGTGGCGGCGGGCGCCATTGCGAAAAAGATACTGGTGCGCGAGGGGATCGACATCTGCGGTTTCGTGAGCCAGATCGGGGATGTGATCTGGGAGGGGGAGGATTTCGATCCGGCGGAAATCGAGAAGAACCCGGTTCGCTGCCCCGACTCCGAGACCGCAAAAAAGATGGAAGAGGTGATCATGGCAGCGAGAAAAGAGGGCGATTCGGTGGGCGGGGTAGTGACAGTCCGCGCCACGGGGGTTCCCGCGGGATGGGGAGAGCCGATTTACGGACGGCTCGACGCGGAGCTGGCAACCGCCATGATGGGGATCAACGCAGTCAAGGGGGTGGAATTCGGCGCGGGATTCCGCTCGGCCCGGATGCGGGGGTCGGAAAACAACGATCCCTTCGATGCCGTCGGCGGCAACATCGTTCCGCGGACGAATCACGCCGGCGGCATTTTGGGCGGGATCTCGACGGGGGCGCCGATCGTACTCCGTTTCGCGGTGAAGCCGACGTCCTCGATTTTACTGGCACAGGACACGGTGACGGCCTTGGGCGAACGGACCCAGGTAAAAGTCGAGGGACGCCACGCCCCGTGCGTCGCTCCCCGGGCGGTTCCCATCGGGGAGGCGATGATGGCGGTTGTCCTGGCGGATCATATGCGGCGGAATCTGGGGAGCCGGTTCGGAGAAGGTTGAGGGGGCGGCAGGTCAGTTCGATTCTATTTCCAGCGCGTCGCGATCGAGAATCGTGATGATTCCCTTTTGGAAATCGATAATTTCCTTGGACCGGAAGTCGCGGAGCATTTTGTTGACGCTCTCCCGCGTGGCGCCCACCATGTCGGCGAGATCTTGTTGCTTGAGCTTGAGATTCAGGCGCGTACTTTTCGGGGAAATTTTCTCTCCGTAGCGTTCGGAGAGCTCCAGTATCCGTTTGGCGAGGCGGGCGCCGAGGCTGCAGAACGCGGCGTCGCTCAATAGTTCATCGGTCCGCCGGAGGCGGCGGCTGAGTTCGGCCAGGATATTGATGGAAACTTTCGGGTTTTCGCTTATGTAGTGGATAAACTCTTTCTGGTCGAGCGTGAGTATTTCGGAGATTTCCGTTGCGGTGGCCGTGGCCGAGCGGGATTCGCCGTCGAACAAGGAAAGTTCCCCGAAGAAGTCGCCGGTGGAGAGAATGGCGACAATGACGTTTTCCCCCTCGGGCGAGGGAAGGGTGATCTTCACCTTCCCGGAGAGAATGATATAGAGCATGGAGCCAGGGTCGTCCTTGTGGAAAATGA
This sequence comes from bacterium, assembly GCA_027622355.1. Lineage (NCBI taxonomy): Bacteria > bacterium. The sequence continues at coordinate 9,984 of JAQBZT010000064.1, forward strand.
TCTGGTCTTTTTCGTAGCGCCGCCGGTTGATGCGGCGGGACAGTTCGGAGATAGATTCGGGCGAAAGCTGGGAGAAAAAGGGAATTTGGGAGAGCAGGGATTCGTAAGCCATTGAGATTCCTCTTTTAATCAGCTATGTCTAGTGGCTACTTGTCGAATCTAACAGCAATCCCTGCATTTCACTATATATCGGCGCCCGCTGTGTAAACCCTTAAATCTGGGTTTCGGGGCGCATTTTCAGGAGGTTTATATGAAGCTCGGGATCGTGGGGCTGGGGGTGATAGGAAGGGCCGTGGTGCGGGCGGCGGATGAGGGCAAGATCGATGTCGAGATTCCAGTGGCCACGACGCTTCCCGACCCGACGCTCCCGGCGTTTCTCTCGGGTCTGAAGAATCCGCCGAAAATGACCGACTTGGATGGCGTGGCCGAGGGCGCCGACATTGTGCTGGAAGCTGCCCAGTCCTCGGCGGTGGAGAGCATTTGCCGCGCCGTGCTGCCCCGGGGCAAGGATGTCATTGTCAATTCCGTGGGCGCACTGCTGGAGCGGCCCGATCTTGTGGAGTTGGCGCGAGCGAACGGGGCGAAGATCCGGATACCCTCGGGGGCGATGATCGGTCTGGATGGGTTGAAGGGGGCATCCATGGGGCGGGTGGACGCGGTTACGATGACGACGCGCAAGGCGCCCAAAAGCCTGCGGGGCGCCCCCTTTCTTTTGCAGCACAAGATTGATGTGGATGAGATTGTCGAACCCACGGTGATTTTCGAGGGCAGCCCGATCGATGCTTGCCGGGGGTTTCCCGCGAATGTGAATGTGTCGGCCGCGGTCAGCATGGCGGGCATCGGGCCCGTGCGGACGAAAATGCGGATCATCTGCGATCCCACGGTTGACCGGAACATTCACGAACTTGAGGTGGAGGGGGAGTTCGGGAGCTTTTATGTCCGAGTGGAGAACGTTCCATCGGAAAATCACCGGACGGCGGTTTTGGCCTATCTCTCGGATCTGGCCCTGTTGCGGCGGGATGGGCAGGCGTTGGTGCTGGGGACCTGAAAATACGGCCGGAAAAGGACCGATCTGGCCTCTGGGGCCGAGCTTGCGCCCGGGTGTTTAAAATCATTATAGTGCCCCGGTTGGCCCGCGGCG
>JAQBZT010000065.1 GCA_027622355.1 bacterium
GCCCCGGAGGCGGTCGCGGCCCTTCAGGAGATGGGGATCGAGGTCTACATGATGACGGGGGACAACCAGCGGACGGCCGAGGCCATCGCCGCCCAGGTGGGCATCCGGAACGTGATGGCCGAGGTGCTCCCCGAGCAGAAGGCCGAGAAGGTTGCGGAGCTGAAGGGGAGCGGCCTGGTGACCGGCATGGTGGGGGACGGGATCAACGATGCGCCCGCGCTGGCCGCCGCCGATGTGGGCTTCGCCATCGGGACAGGAACCGATGTCGCGATGGAGGCCGCCGGTGTCACCCTGATGGGCGGCGATCTGCGGGGGCTGGTGGATTCCATCCGCCTCTCGCGGGCGACCATGCGGAAGATCAAGCAGAATCTCTTCTGGGCGTTCTTCTACAACGTGCTGGGCATTCCGCTTGCGGCGTTCGGCTTTCTGACGCCGGCGATCGCGGGGGCGGCCATGGCGTTCAGCTCGGTCTCGGTCGTGAGCAACTCGCTCCATCTGCGGAGATGGCGGGCGGGCCGGTAGGGCCGGGAACATAGCTCCGCGTTTGATGGAAGCGCGGGTTGGAGGGAAGTGATGGACTGGTTGTGGGTGGTGTTGCTGGTGGGATTCATGGTGGTGATGCACCGCTTTGGATTTGGCTGTTGCGGGGGCCACGGCGACAAAGGAGCCGATGAAGGGCACGAGAGGGAAGCCAAAGCACCATCTGGGGGCCAGGAAAAAAGAGAGAAGCAAGTAGTTTAGGCACTTTTGTGTATCCATGGTCAAAACGGGATGTGTTTGTTTGAGGCTGAATACATCGGGGAAGGATGATGAAGAAAGATATCTGGAAATCGGTTGCAGGCGGTTTGGCGGGAACAGCGGCGCTCCTGGGGCTGTTCTTCGGGGCGCTGACGGTGGTCAGCAACTTTGATTATGCCTTGCGGGAGTTTGAGCGGCTGCGGGTATGGGTGCTCTTGCTCGCCGCCGGCTTCGGGGTGCAGGTCGCGCTGTATCTGCACGTCCGCTTTCGGGTCCGCGAAAGCATCCGGGGGGCGACGGCGGAGGTGGCGGCGACGGGAGGAATCTCGGCGGGATCCATGGTGGCCTGTTGCGCGCACTATGTGACGAGTGCACTCCCCCTGCTCGGCCTGTCCGCCCTGTCGGTGTTTGTCACCAAGTACCAGACTTCATTTTTTCTGGTGGGGATTTTCTCCAACCTCATCGGGATGTCCTACATGCTGTATTTTCTTCAAAAACACGGCCTGATGCCCCAAGTGTTTCCCGCGGCGGCGGTTTCACGCTGCAATATGAAGACGGTTCGAAACGCGGTGATTGCTGTCTCGGTGAGCGTTGTTGCTGCCTCTTTTTTCTGGGACTAAACATGAGACGGGCGGAAAACGGGTTTTGCCTGTTCGGAAAGGGTAGGCGAATGAATGGAATATCGGATCGCGGGTGGATGGGCCTGGTTATCACTTTACTGGTGTTGGGGCTGGTCTCCGGAGCCGGGGCCGCTTCGGAGCGCTCGTTGCGGCGGACGGATTCGCGGGCGGCAGTACATGTCAACGTGACGTTCCTGAATCCGCTGGGCAAGGTTAAGGGGGATACGCTCGACTTTCAAGTGTTGATGGACACCCATTCCGTGGCGCTTGACGGTTTCCAGGTAGAGACGCTCGCCGTGTTGCACCGGGACGGTGGCCCGCCGATCCGGCCGCTGGGCTGGTTCGAGCCCGGCGGTGGGGGGCATCACCGATCCGGGATTCTTCGTTTTCCGGCTGGCGATAAGGCGGGGAAAAAGTTTCCGTTGGAGAGCAAGGGTGTTCTGGAATTGCGAATCCGGGGTATTGCCTCTCCGGATGAGCGCGTTTTTCGTTGGGAGTTGCCCATAAGGTAGCAGGCAAGAGTCACAATATTTTTCGAAAGGAGCGCGCGATGGATAAGATAGAATTGATCGTGAAAGGCATGACCTGCTCTGGTTGTCAGGCGGCGGTGAAGAACGCCCTGTCCGCTGTGCCGGGCGTGTCCGCGGCCGAGGTGGACCTCGCCGCCGGCAGGGCGAGCGTGGAGTTCGATACGGGCCGCGCGTCCCGCCCTGATCTGGAGAAGGCGGTCGAGGAAGCCGGCTTCAAAGTAGGGGTTTAGGTTGATATAAATTATGGGTAATGGGTCAGTCGGCTTGTTTTTCTTGTCATTCCGAGCGCCGGAGGCGCGAGGAATCCGCTTTTCCACAGCAGATTCCTCAGTCGCTGCGGGCCCCACCCCGCGCTCCTTCGGAATGACACCATGGGTCCATTGTGCAAACTGACCCACTACCAAATTCTTCAATTTGCACCTTCTCTCAGGTATACTTAAAGAAGGAGTGAATCGTCTTATTTGCTGGGGAAGTTTTCTGTTTTGAAACGGCCTGGTCCTTCTTTGCAGCAGATGGCATCCTGCGGCCCGCCGCTCTCGATGCGCTTCGAGGGCCGGGGTCTTCTCCAGTCCATGCTTTTGCGCCAGGGGGAGCCGGAGGAGGGCGGGGCCGGCCGCATCGAGTCGGCCTACCTCGAGAAGTACGCGGGGGATGACCCGCACTATGGGGTGATGGCGGCTTTCTGGAAAGAAGAGCCGCTCGGGGTCTCCAGCTTTGCCGTGATCAACAATCCCACCCGCGCCCTCCAAACGGGCGACAACCACCGCAGGTGGTACGGGCGCATTGACGTGATGGTCGTCCCGCCCGAGTTCCGCGGGTTCGGCCTGGCCCGATGGGTGATGACCGCCAATCTGCTCTACATGCTGGAAACCTGGCCGGGGGCGATATACTCCCTCTCCACCATGGCCGCCCATCCGGCCACCTCCCGCATCCTGTTTTCCTACGGGTTTGAAACCGTGCAGCGGGAGGGGTTCAAGGAGCCGCACGCCGCCTGCGAGGTGAGTGAGGAGAATGAGGCCCCTTTGGTCGCTACCCTCCGGAAGGGGAGGGCGGTCCAGGGGCAGCGGACTTTTTTCAAAATGCGGCAGTCGGGCGGCTTTTCCGTCTGAGGGCCCGGCCGCTGGAGGCGCCGCCCCTATCGGGGCTGCCCATCCTCGAACCTCCGCTCCAGCATCTGTCCGATATCGCACTGCCAGAAGCCGTTGAGGCGCCCCACCGGGTTCAATTTCTTCATGTCGATGTACCCGCCCGTCATCACCTTGGGGTCAACGTGGAAGTAGACCACCTCGCCGATCAGGAGCGGGTGCTTGTGGGGGCCCAGCTCGATGACCTGGTGGGTCTTGCACTCGAAATGAATCGGGGCTTCCTTGACCCGGGGGGCCTTCACCCTCGTTCCGGGGATCGGCGTCAGACCCGTGGCGTCGAACTCGCTCTGCTCCCCCGGGATTCCGTTCGCCGAGTCCACCATTTGCTCCCACGTGTCCATCGTCACCACGTTGAAGCAGAACTCCCCGGTCTCCTTGGCGTTGATCAGGGTGTGTTTCTCGGTGCCGTCCGGGTTCCGCGCGATGGTGAGCGAAATCATCGGGGGGATGACGCAGACGACGGTGAAAAAGCTGAACGGGGCCAGATTCGTGACGCCGGATGCGCTGACGGAAGAGGCCCATCCGATGGGGCGGGGGACGACCGAACCCGTCAGGAGCCGGTAGACTTCGCGCCGCTCGATGGCGGAGGGGTCGAATTCAAGGTAATCGGACATGGGCGGCCTCGCTCCTTTTCCAGCGGGGGGAGACAAAAACGGCCGCGGCGGAAGAGAAGATCCGCCGCGGCCGGTTGAATCGCAAACGACGCTGCCTAGTCGATCAGGCCCACGGCGCTGAGGTCCTGGGCGAGTTCTTTTTTCTCGCCGGCCGTGAGGGGAATCATGGGCGCCCGCGAGGGGCCGCCCGCCATTCCCATCAGGTCCATCCAGCTCTTCAGCGCCGGGATCGGGAAGGCGCCGCGCGACCAGGGGCCCCATAGCCACTTCTCGGCCACGCGGCGGGCGCCGTTCATCGCCTCGCGCGCCGTCCAGGCCTCCTCGAGATTTCCCGCGTCGATCAGGTTCGTGTAGCGCTCCATGGGGAGGTTGCCCTTCCGCTGAAGCAGGAAGGGGTCGGGGCCGCTCATGAAGGTCTGCTGCTTGTGGTAGGCCCGGCTGAAGAACCACTGGGTCTCCATCGGGTCGCTCACGACGATGTCATCGCCCACCGCCTCGCGCATTTCGTCGCAGTGGTATTTCGGCTGGGCGTTCTTGATGCAGCAGAGGTTCTCGTTATCATTCACGAGCGCCCGGACCAGTTCGGGAGTGAGGGAGTAGCCCGTCGCGCCCGTGTTGAAGAGCGAGACGCCGAGCTCGACGTTGTCGCAAAACTCCTTGAAGAAGGCGCGCACCCGCTCGGGGTGGCCCTGCGCCCCGAGGTAGGGGTTCGCCAGGATGGCGTAGGTGGCACCGGCCTTGGCGGCGGCGTTGGTCAGCTCGATGGCTTCCTTGACTGAAGTGTGGCCGGTGTGGGCGATGATGGGGACCTCGCCCGCCTCATCGCAGGCGATCTCCTGGCCCCGGAGGCGCTCTTCTTTCGTCAGGCACCAGAACTCGCCGATCATCCCGCCGACGAAAAACCCCTGGATGTTCAGCTCGTCAATGTAGTAGCGCAGGTCCTTCCGGAAGGCTTTTTCGTCAATGTTGTCGTTCCCATCGAAAGGATAGGGTATCGCCGCCCAGATGCCCTTCATGTTCTGTTTGCAGTACGAACGTGCATCCGACTTCTTGTAGCGGGGCATGTGCTGACTCCTTGGGATATGGGGTGTCCTGATGGCAGATAATGGTCATGAGATTAGCATTTTACCGGTTTTTTCACGAGCCGGTTTCCCGGCTTTCGGCCGCTAGTGCATATAGCGGCCCCCGTTGACGTAGAGGGTCTGGCCGGTGATGTAGCCCGCCTCCTCCGAGGCCAGGAAAAGGGCCGATCCGACCATATCGTCCACCTCGGCGATCCGGCCGATGAGGGTGGCCGCGCCGATCTGTTTCATCTGCTCGGGGGAGCGGACGGCGATCACCCGCTCGGTGGCCGTTGTCCCGGGAGCGATGGCGTTGGCGGTGATGCCGTATTTTCCGAGCTCGAAGGCCAGTGTCCGGGCCAGTGCATGGACGCCTGCCTTGGCGGCAGAGTAGGGCGGGGAGGCCTGGGCCTGCGTGGTGACGCCGGACATGGAACCGATGTTGATGATCCGCCCGTAGCCTTCCTTTCGCATGGCCGGGATGGCGGCGCGGGCGCAGAGAAAGGAGCCCTTCAGGTTCAGGGTCACCACGTTGTCCCACTCCTCCTCAGTGGTCTCCTCGGTGATCGTCTGCTTCCAGAAGCCGCCCGCGCTCTGGACGAGAATATCGAGCCGCCCGGCCTCCTCCGCGATGCGGTCGAAGCTGGTTTTCACCACGGCCGACCGGGTGACGTCGCAATGAATGAAATCTCCCTGGCCGCCTGCCGCCTCGGCCCCTTTCTCCTCGTCAGCGTCGAGGATGTAGACGCGGGCGCCGCCCTCGGCGAGGCCCAGGGCGGTGCCCCGGCCAATTCCTTTTGCCCCGCCGGTGACGGCCGCCACCCTTCCGCTAAAGTCATATGTGGTTTTACCCATTGGGTTCCCTCTCCAGTCGCTTAAAATATTAAATATGAGACATTTGAACCGATTAGTTCACTTTTTTGTTTAAGTCTGGTGTCGCTCCCGGCCACCCGCCAAGGGGGTGATTCACGGGAGAGCCCCAGGCACTTTCGGCCACTGGCGCAGGCTCCTTCCGTGAAGTCGATACGCCGATGATGGGGAATATCGCCTGCCCCGCATTTCAGCGCAAGCCGGTGAGCAGGGCAGGACGCGGTTACTTTCTTTCTGGGGAAAAGCGTGCTATTCGCAGGGGAAGATCGCTTTCCGCCCTACGGCAAAATCCGGGAGTATCTATGCTTGACAGTTCCGACCCATCCGGGCCAGAGATTGCCTGGGTGGCGACAGTTCCCGAGGAAGAAGCCACAGGAATCGTAAAGCAGATTTATGAAGCCGGCCGGAAAACCTTCGGCAGCCCGCCCAACATCTCGCGGGCCTTCAGTTTGCACCCCGCATTCATGCGGGCGCACCGCCAGCTCTACCTCACCTTGATGCACGGGGAGTCGAAGCTTTCTCGCGCGGAGCGGGAGTTCGTGGCGATTGCGGTTTCGGTGGAAAACAACTGTTTTTACTGAAAGACCAGTCACGGAGAGTTTCTCCGTCGCGAACTGGGAGACGACGCGCGGGCGCGGGCGCTGAAGGAAAACCCCGATGCCGCCGATCTCTCGCCGCGCGAGCGGGCAATGCTCGATTACGCCCGCCGGCTGACGCGGGAGTTGGGCAGCGCCTCCCGCAAGGATCTGGAGCCGCTTCGGGCGGCGGGCCTCGACGATGAAGCCATCATGCACCTGACGGCGGTTGTCGGGTATTTCAATTTCATGAACCGTGTCGCCATCGGCCTGGGGGTCCGGCTGGATGAGAACCTGAGGGCCGCTGCGGAGCCGGAGGAGTTGGAGGAGGAAAACGAAAGGCTGAAGCGCTGAATTTACGGAGGGGGAGCCCCGATCAGATCGCGCAAGGTGGCCAGCAGGCCGTTGTCCCACAAGGTCCAGGCGGTGACGGTGACGACGAGAAGCATGATGGCAAGGATGAAATATTCGAGGAGCCCCCGCTTGTTTTCCCTTCGCGGATTCTCTTTGCCTTGGGACACGATGTCGGTAGCTCCTGAGCGAAAAGACGGGGGCGGGCGGAATTTCCCTGCGATTATAGGCCCTTTGCGGCCCTCCCGGAAACGCTTCGGGCGCTTGGGGGCGGGGCGGTAGTGTCCGCCGTGGGATTTCTTGAACTGGCCGAAGGGTTGGGATTATCCTTGGCGGAGGTCCTGCCGGCCGCTCCATGAGAGAAGGTGAGGTTTTTTGATGTATGGTTCGAAGAACAATCTAGGGTTGGTGGAGAGTATTCAGGCCGAGGCGCTGGGCGTTCCAGGGAAGCGGATATTCCGGATTCTCGCCGATGCGGAGCCGCCGGCCGCAGCGACCCTCTGGCTTGAGAAGGAGCAGCTCTACGGCCTGGCCATGGCCATCAAGCGCATGGTGGATGCGGGTGAGGGGGCTGTCGGCAGAGAGGTGCAGGGGGTGATGGAACTGGACAACAACCCCTCCGCGCTGGAGCGGAACACCAATGAGACCTTCGAGTTCAAGGCGGGCCGCATCGGTCTCGCGATTGGGCCGGGGCCGGACTATATCTCCCTCTTTTTCCACGATGAGCGCGATGACTCCGAGGAGGAGGAGGAGGAGGAAGAGTCTTTTGCGCAGGGCGCGGGCGCAGAGCCGAAGCTGCAGCTCAGCCTGACCCAAGAGACCGCGCGGAAATTCATGCGGGAAAGCCTTGAGGCGTGCGCCTCGGGCCGGGGGACGGATGCCTTGTCCCGAGGCGCCCTCGTGGCCACCGGCAAGGTGGACCCCAACAAGAACGGCCATTTTCACCACTAGGCCGAAAGCCTGGCGCCGCCTTCCAGAGCCACGGAGAGGATAGGAATTGTCTTCCCCTTCGGAGATCTCCCGGAACCTGCAGGTCGGGAAAATCGAAAAGCTTCTCTCCGAGAGTGAGGTGCAGGGCTTGGAGCTTCTCCCCCAGGGCTCCAACTACACCTTCGCCGTCGAGCTGAAGGCAGCTGACTTCAGCTTCATCGGCATCTACAAGCCGGCGAGCGGCGAGCGGCCCCTGTGGGACTTCCCCTACGGTACGCTGCACAAGCGGGAGCGGTGCGCCTTTCTGGTCAGCCAGGCCCTGGGCTGGGACTTTGTGCCGCCGACGGTGATCCGCGACGGGCCGCACGGGGAGGGCTCCATGCAGCTCTACATCCCGCCGGACGAGCGGTCCAACTACTTCTCCCTCCGGGAAGAGGGGAGAGCCGAGCTCGTCTTGCTCGCGGCCTTCGATCTGATCGTCAACAACACGGACCGCAAGGGCGGGCATTGCTTCAAGGGACGCGATCAGCGCATCTGGGCGATCGACCACGGTCTGACCTTTCATGTGGACCCGAAGCTGCGCACGGTCATCTGGGATTATTCGGGCGCGCACGTGCCGGAGGAGCATGCCGCGGACGTGAAGCGCCTCGACGGGATTTTGTCCGACGAAAAGAGCAGCCTGAAAAAGGAACTGGACGTGCTTCTGGATCCGGAGGAAGTGGCCGTTTTCCACCAAAGGGTAAAAGCGTTTGCGAGGGAGCCGCGCCTTCCGCGTCCGGAGGAGTACAGAAGTTTTCCCTGGCCTCCGATATAATGTGCGGCGCAGACAGCGATTCTCCCTGCAGCGCCGGTCGCCCCGAAACGGATGTGTGATCGCATGAGAAGAGTGAGTGACATCGCGCTGGCCCTCCTGGTGCCCTTGCTGTTCACCCTGGCGGGTTGCGGGGCCTCGGGCTACGATTCCGTTCAGAGCCCGACTTCGACGGCGGGCTACCGTGAATTCCTCTTTCGCCAGCCCAATCATCCCCGGGCGGCGCAGGTGCGCGCGCTTCTGGATGAGGCCGATTTTCGAAAAGCAGGGGAGGATCACACGGCCAACGCCTATCAGATTTATCTCGCGCAGCACCCCTCGGGAAAATTCGTGCGCGAGGCGCGCTACTGGGCGGAGCGCCTGACCTATTACGACGCGATCTCCAGCAAGAATTCCGAAGCCGTCAAGAATTTTCTCTCCAAGTATCCCCAGAGCCGGTTCGCCTCCCAGGCGGAGGTCCGGCTCCAGCGCACGGAGTTCGAGGAAGCCCAGGCGAAAAATTCCATTCCGGCCTACCGGCAGTTTCTCAAGCGCCACCTCCGGGTGAAGAGCCAGTACACGGCCGCCGCGCGCCAGCGCCTCGAGCGCCTTCTCCTGGACACGGCCAAGGCGGAGCAAAACCCCGAAGCTCTCCTCCTTTACATCCAGCAGCATCCCCAAAGCCCCTATCTGCAAGAGGCCCGGACCGCGCACCGGCGCCTGGAGTTCGAGCGGGTGCTCCAGGTGCGCGACGAGCAGAGGTGGCGGGACTTTCTCTGGCGGTACCGGGGGACGCACGAGGCAAAGCTGGTGGCGCAGCACATGGAGCGGGAGATGCTCCGGATGGCCGAGCGTTCCGGCCGCATCTCCGCGCTGTATCAATTCCTCGAGCGGTATCCGAACTCGCCTCACAAGGCCCGGATTCGGACCTCGATCGCCCTGGCCCGACGCGAGCGAGGCCAGGAGGCCCACCGCTGGGTCCGCATCCTGAACCCCGAGATTGAAGTCTACCGTCCCCGCAAATGCGACAAGTGTGTCCCCGTCTACCGTTTTCAGGGCGTGCTGGAGAGTACGGATTCGGATTTCCTCTTCAATTTGACCCTGGAGGCGTCGCTGATTCGGGCAGGCGAAACCTGCTGCCAGGCCCAGCACCGTGTCGAGGGACTCCGGCCCGGGGAGCGCCGCCCTTTCTCTTTCGAGATGACGAATCCGAGGCCCTCGGGCCCGCTCCCGCAGTTCAAGCTGCGCATTGTCCGGGGGCGAGCCTTGGTGGACGGGCAGGCGGACATCCCCGGTTTCTCGGGCGAGTCCATCCCCCAGGATCGTTTTATCCCCCGCGCCGTCTCTCCCTTGCGGAGAAGATAGCGCCTAGCCCGGCGGCCGCTTCCGGCCATACCAGAGCCGGGGGCGATTCACTTTTTTCAGGTTTTGGGAAATGAAGCGGGTGAGTTCCGGATTCCCTGCGAGGAGGGAGCGGTGCCACTTGCGGGCGGCGTCCAGGTTCTTGGGGCCGTCGTCTTCCGGGAAAAAGAAGGTGAAGGGTGTCCAGCGGTCGCTCCCCGGCTGGCGGATGAGCGGCCCCCCGCCGGCCTCCTGGACGAGGAGGATGCCCGCGGCCACATCCCAGATGCTGGGGGCGCCGAAGAGCGCATAGTGCAGCCCGCCCCGTGCCACGAGGGCCAGTTCGTAGGAGATTGAGCCCGGCGCCCGCACCTCGCCGAGCTGTTTGCGAAGAGGGCCCGTGGGGCGGAACTGCGTCCAGTGGCTGCCGGGGAGGCTGGCGATGCGCTTTCCGGTGGGGGCGGGGTCATCGGCCACCTGGATGGCATGATCGCCGCGCCAGGCGCCGCCGCCGCGCCAGGTGCGGTAGATGGTGCCCTCTCCGCCGGCGGAGGGCTCGGGTGTGAAGATGGCCCCGGCCACGGGCGCCCCCTTGTGGAGCACCGCCACCGAGCACCCCCAGACCGAGAGCCCGTTCAGGAAGTTTTTCGTCCCGTCCAGCGGATCGAGCACCCAGAGATAATCCGGAACGGGCTGCGCCCCCTCTTGCTTGGCCAGATCCTTGTCCTCGGGTTTTTCCTCGCCGAGGATGCCGTGCGCGGGGTAGCGCTCCGCGATGGCTTTCGTGAGAAACGCCTGGCTGGCGCGGTCGGCCTCGCTGACCGGATCAGTCTTGGCCTTGTTCTTGTAGTCCACCACGATCTGCTTCCCGAAAAGCTCGAGAAGAACCCGGCCCGCCCCGGCGGCGAACTCGGCGGCCGATGCGCAAAGCGCTTCGGGAGAAGAACTCATCCGGTCATCTCCGGGAAGGGAAGCTCCAGCCGCTCGCCGATCTCGGTCAGCTCCTTTACCCGCTCATCGGAGAGGGGGATGCCGCCATCGAGGCGCGCCTTCCTTTGGGTCCATTCGATCTCGCCCGGCATCCAGATGCGTTCGGCGTCTTTCGCGTGGGGGGACTGGCGGAGGAAATCGGCGAACGCCGCCGCCGCCGCCCGGAAGACGGCGAGGGGGAGGAGCACCTCGATCTTGAGGGCGGCCAGAAAGTGGGGCACCGCGCTCGGGCCATTGTCCTCCATGATGCCGATGATCTGGTGGCTGTGCCCGCCGCCCGCAATGGCGCCGAGGATGGCGTCAATGACGAGCGAGAGGCCGCTCCCCTTGTAGGTGGCGATGGGCGAGAGGGAGCCTTTCTCGAGCACCACATTGGGATCAGTCGTCGGGTTCCCGTCGGCGTCCACGCCCCAGCCCTCGGGAATCGGCTTTCCGGCCCGCGCCGCCTGGACGAGATAGCCCCGGGCGACGACGCTGAGGGCCATGTCGAGGACGATGGGCGGCTCCCCCGGGATGGCGACGGCGATGGGGTTGTTGCCCAGGAGTTTCTCCCGGCCCC
>JAQBZT010000066.1 GCA_027622355.1 bacterium
TACAACCGCCGCTATGTAGAAGGCGAAGTGGACCACTATGAGGTGAGGGCTCTTGCTGAAAACGGTGAAGGCGAGCTTGTGGGCGTTTCGGAACATCGAACGTTCCTGAAGCGAGGCGTTTCCTACGAGAGAGTTCAATGGATTCAGCTCACTGAAAGCGAACTAGGCGATCAAACGTTTTTCGCGCGGGAAATGCCGCCTTATGCCCTCTCGCTCGCTCCCGATGGAGAACTCAAGCCGGTCCGGGTCCATGGCGGCTCCAGCATGCTGGGGATGGTCACCGACCTTTACACATTCTTCTTTGCGGTGAGCCCGCGTGCGGGAACAACCAGCGTGCGCCAAGCCGGGGACACATACTCCGGGGCCGAACCGATCGATGGAGATTGGTCCGATCAACCAGGTTTTGTTGTAGGCGAGGATCGCACAAGCGTTCAGTTGAAACTAGTCTCGATCGATCCCGAACGAGTCACCTACCAGACCGACTTGTTGCCTCCCCAGGAACCTTCGCTTGCCATGCGCCGCCCTTGGATGGAGGAGCCGGTCTGCGCCGGGACTCCGAATAACTTCCAGACGGTGCTGCGGCAAAAAGACAGCTATCTGGCCATTTGGGGTTGCGAAAGAACTCAAATCGTTTCCGAGGTTGATCCTTCCAATGGCAAGATCCTCTCGGCCAAAATGGACAATCGGCTGAAGTATAGAACAAGGCTCTGCACCGATGAGCAACTCGATCGATGCGCGGATGATCCGGCCGAAGTGACCAAGAATCGTCAGGTCTCTCTAACCCTCAAGCCTGCAACGGAGCAGAAGCCGTTCCCGGTCAAGATCAATCCCAAGGACAGGCTGGAATACACCTGTATCCCGCCGGGAAGTTTTTCGATGGGCTGCGTGCCGCGCGATATGGAATGCCACGCCCACGAGAGACCCCGGCATCGCGTCATCATTGGCCAAGGCGAGGGCCAAAGCGAGGCGAGTAGCGGGGACGCTCAAGGATTCTGGATGGGGCGCACGGAAGTGACCGTGGGCGCCTACGAGCGTTTCGCCGCGGCGACGGCCCGGACGATGCCCTCAGAGCCGGGACAGGGCACCGCGCCGGGTTTCAATGACAGTTGGCGGAAGAAGAACCATCCGATGGTCAAGGTGACTTGGGACGAAGCTCAAGCCTACTGCGAATGGGTAGGCGGGCGCTTACCGACCGAAGCGGAATGGGAGTACGCGGCGCGCGGCGACATGGACGCCTTGAAGTATCCCTGGGGCGATAGCCTCAGCCACGAACAGGCGAACTACTGGCGTTCAGGGGGCCGCGACCATTGGATGTACACCGCGCCCGCGGGCAGTTTCCCGCCAAACGGTTTCGGCCTATTCGACACTTCGGGCAACGTCTACGAGTGGGTCGAGGATTGGTACGACGAAAGCTACTACTCGCACTCCCCGTTGGCCAACCCCAAGGGGCCTAAGTCCGGCCAGACGCGGGTGACGGGCGGCGGGTCAGGGTTCCTGAATACGTCCGTACTGCGGACATCCGCGCGTCTGAGAAACAAGCCTGACAAGCGCAACGTGGGGGTCGGTCTTCGCTGCGTCTGGGAGGGCCCGCAGTGACAGCCAGGTCTTGGTCCGGGCAGCCTGAATCGCCAGATGCCGACAAGGCAAGGAACCACGGTCCTTTCCGCGAAAGAATGGCGCCAGAACGTGACGCCAACCACAGCCTTACACTGGTTCTTCCTCGCCCTGAAACCGGTAACGCGATTGCCCGGCTTCGAGAATGAGCCGTAATAGATCCGCGTAGCGTAGGCCCGCGTATCCGGCCATCAGATTGAACTTTCCGTCCCAACACCAGCCAGGGTTGGGGTTCACCTCGAGGAGCCGGGGCGTGCCCTCCGCGTCAAGCCGCCAGTCGAAGCGGGCGTAGTCGCGGCAGCCGAGGCGCTCGAAGAGCCTCAGGGAAGCTTCGGCCATGAGTTTTTCGGTATTCGGAGGCAATTTGGCCGGGATGGACTTGATCCGCGCGTAGGGCGACTGCGGGTCCCATTTGGCCTCGTAGCCGCAGATGCGGGGCAGGTCGGCGGGGAGATCGGAATAGTCCTCCTCGCAGATGGGCAGGATGGTCGTGTTTCCGTCCGGGTTTCCGATAATCCCCAGGGTAACGTCGTTTCCGGTCAGGTACTGTTCGACCAGGATCGGTTTGTCGTAGCCGAATTTTTTGTGGAGCTGGATGACCTCGTTCAGGAGTTGCTCGATGTTGTGGACGACGCTGTTCTGGGTGATGCCGAAGCTCGAATCCCCGAAGTTCGGCTTGAGGATCATCGGGAAGGGAAAGGGGGTTTCGAACGTCTTGGCGCCCGGATTGACGAAGAAGGCCTCCGGGACGGGGATGTCCATTTCCTTGGCCACGCCGCGGACAAGTGATTTGTCATAGCAGTAGGCGAGGCACTGCGGGCCGGCCCCGGTGAAGGGGATGTCCGCTATCTCGAGCAGGGCGGGAACGTGGAGCTCCTTGAAGGGGTTGTTGTCGAATCCTTCGTCGCACAGGTTCAGGACGAAATCGATCTTGCCCTTGAGCTTGGAAGTCCCTTGAATCATCAGGGCATGGTCGTCCAGGTAGGTGAACTGATAGCCCTTCAGGTCGTAGAGCGCCTCCTTGAGCCGATCGATGGTGTAGATGTCGTCTTCATCGAAGACGGAGTCGGGCTTCAGGGGATCGAGCCGTTTCGGGTCGCCCATGTAGACGGCCACAGTTTTCTTGTCGACCTTGGCGCGGGTCTTGACCGGGGACCAGTCCTTGCGCACGGTGGCGGTGAGAATGAGCCGCTGGGCCATCATGCCGAGATCCTGGTTCCGCTGGGAAGGGGTTTCGAGCTTGCCGTGGACGACGATGTCGCTGAAGCCGATTGAGCGGAGCAGTTCCTGGATCTCCATTTTTCCGTAAAGGCGCTCGGCATAGAACTGGTCGGCGAGGACGCCCTTTTCAGAGTGGGTGATGACTTCCCGGGAGATGAGGCGCTTTCCGTCAGCCGAAAGGGCCCGCTCGCGGCAAACGAAGTGCTTGGCGTCTATCCACTCCCAGGTGCGGGCCTGGAAGTTCTTGCGGAGGAAGTCGCCGTCGGAAATGTCGATCAGCAGCTTGCCCTGCGGCCGAAGGACGCGGAAGACATCCTTCAGGACATTCACGTCCTCCTCGGGGGTTTCGAAATAGCCGAAGCTGTTCCCCAGGATGAGAAGGGCTTGGAAGGAGTCCGCCCGGTAGGGGAGCTTACGCGCGTCCCCCTCCCGGAAACGGATGGGGAGTCCCTCCTTCCGTGAAATCGAGCGGGCCTTCTGGATGAGGAAGTGGGAGCGGTCGAACCCTTCCACCTCGGTAAAGCCCCGGCGGGCGAGTTCGAGAGAGTGGCGGCCCTGGCCGCAGCACAAATCGAGGATTTTTTCATCGAGGCTCAGGTTGAGGAGCTGGGAGAACCAGTCAACCTCGCTGCGGGTGATGGTGGGGTCTTCCACCACGTCGGAGTCGGTTTTGAGGTAGAGGGAGTTGAAGATGCGGCGCCACCAGTCGGGCGGAACATATGCTTCCAGATTTTCCAGCGGTCCCAGAAAGTGGTTTTGTCTCTTCCCCGCTTTCGGGGCAGGGTTCGGTTTTCCTGTTTGGCTTGGGTTGTTCACGTCTTTTTTTTCCCTTGTCCAAGTGCGGAGGAGGAAACAAATCCCCACGCGGTTAATGGCCCTCCCGGTTCCCCCCGTGAGGCGGGGCCGAAAAGGGAGTATCTGAGGGAATGTATCACTTGAGCGCGGGCGCGCACCGAAAAAATGAGGGTCGGGGAGAAAAAAATGGGGCGTTTGAGGGCTCGGGGGTGGCCGAGCCCAGCAAGCGGGCCCAGCAGGCGGGAAATGGTGGGCCGTGCAGGATTTGAACCTGCGACTTCTGCCGTGTGAAGGCAGCGCTCTCCCGCTGAGCTAACGGCCCCGAGTCCTTGGCATTAGCATACCCCTCCCGGGGGGTCAAGATGGGAGCGCGCCGGCTCCGCCGGGACTTTACCCCGGTGCGGCGCATCCGCTATGATTTGTCTGCCGGGTTGAAATTTCTGCCTTCCGTCGGGTTTCCAACTGAAGAGGGTTTTGGGATGCCGCAGGTTGAAAACAACAGCGTGAAATACAATCTCAATCCCCGCGAGCATGAGCTCTACGGCTACGGGGTGGACGTTTACATGATTGAAAAGTCGGGCCAAGCGCAGGAGGAGCCGATTGCGTTCATCCCCGGCCGCGATGCCGACTCGGCCCTTCTCCTGACCCGGCAGTGGCTCAAGGTGGCTTTCCCGGCGGAAGCCTCCGGAAAGAAAAAATAGGGGGACTGCCCGGCCCCGCTCCCGCTGGCATTATTTGGACCCTTTCTTCACAGAGCCTGCCCGTGATCTCTCCCGAAACCGTTCATACCGACAAGGCGCCGAAGCCGCGGGGGCCCTTCGTGCAGGCGCGCCGCAGCGGAAATTTTCTTTTTATTGCAGGACAAAGGGGAATTGACCCGGCGACGGGCGAACTCACCGCCCCCACCATCGAGGCGCGGGGGCGGCAGACGATGGAGAACCTCAAGGCAATCGCCGGGGCGGCGGGCGCCGCGATGTCGGATTTTCTCTCGACAGGGGTCTACGTAACCGACCTGAAGGCGCATCGGCCGGTGGTGAACGCCCTCTTCGAGGAGTATTTCGGTGCGAATCCTCCGACGCGGACTATCGTGGAAGTCCGGGCGCTCAACGAGGACGACATCCTGGAGATAGAAGCGGTGGTCAGCCTCCCGGAGACCTCGGCCTAGCTCGCCTTTTGCTTTTCTTCTTCTTCCCGCTGTTTGGCGAGCCGCTCCTGCCGGACTTTTTCCACCTCGGCTTTCACGTCATCGATGACATCCACCCCCCAGAAGATTTTGCCTTCCACGATGAAGGAGGGGATGCCGAAGACGCCGAGGCTCTTGCCCTGGGCGCGCTGGGAGTGCAATGAGCCGAGGTAGCGCCCATCGGCGATGACGTTCTTGATCTCGTTTCCGTCGAGGCCGACTTCTTCACCCAACCGGGCGAGGACATCGGGGCTTTCGAGATCGAGGCCATCCACCCAGCGGGCCTTGTAGATCCGGTCGCGGAATTCCTTGAATTTGCCCTTATCGCGCGCGTAGAAGGTGGCGAGGTGGGCGTTCGTGGTTCGCATGTCGCTTCCCGCCGGCCGGATGGGTACGTCGTACTTCGCGGCCAGGGGCTTGTGGTTTTTCTCGTAGTTCTCAATCTTTTGATCTTTGTTGTAGCCGGCGAAGGACTGCCCGGGCGGGCGCCCCTCCCAGCTGACCCACTCGACCTGAACGTCCGGGTCCTGCTCGAGGACCGGGGTGCCACCCACGGTGGCGACGTAGCAGTAGGGTCAGGTGAAATCGGAGTACTTGACGACGATGATCGGCTCTTTCAACTCGCTCATGTGGTTTCCTTTTTCTGATAGAGATGTCC
The DNA here is from genome assembly GCA_027622355.1 of bacterium. Taxonomy (NCBI): domain Bacteria; species bacterium. The sequence goes on from JAQBZT010000066.1 coordinate 5,472, forward strand.
CGCCGGAGGCCGCCGGCGAAAATTTCACTTGATGGGCGATTATACTACTTCGGCCCGATCGTGGTCGATAGGGGTGATGCCGCCCGGGTCCACCCAGACGCCCCGCTCGCGAAGATAACGGACGGCGGACTGGATTTCATCCTCTTTCCCGCCGAATTCCACGAGCTGCCAGCCCGATTCGTAGCTCACGTCCCCGCGGATGATGTTGATGGCGAAAGAGAATTTCTGGCCCAGCTCCCAGAGCACCGGATGCTGCACCTGGCTTGCGGGAAAGGCGAGGACGAACCGCCGCGTTCCGGCGGGGATGGACTGTGCATGGATGCCGAGTGGGCCGCCCGCCTCGAGGCGGGCGAGAAAGTCGCCAACGATGCGGGTGAGCTGGTCGTACTGCACGATAAAGGCGTCGTGGCCGTAGGTGGATTCCACCGTGTGCAGCTCGGCCTCCCGGCCGAGGCGATGGAGGGATTCGGCGATCTCGATACTGCAATGCGGCGGATAGAGCCAGTCCGAGATGAAGCAGATCAGGGCGCACCTTGTCCGCAGCCGCTCGAGCGCTTCGTCCAGATTGGCGAAACCCCGGGCCGCATCGTAGAGGTCCATCATCCGCGAGAGGTAGATGTAGGAGTTTGCGTCGAACCTTTCGGTAAATTTTCCTCCCTGGTGATCGAGGTAGCTCTCGACCTCGAAGCGCGCCTCTATCTTCTCGAGAATTTTTTCCTGATCGCGGATCTCGCGGCCGAACTTCTCCCACATGATGCCGCTGCTGAGATAGGTGATGTGCGCGAGCATCCGGGCGACGGCGAGACCCTTAACGGGCCCTTTTCCGGGTTCGTAGTTTCCATCCTTCCAATCGGCGTCCGACATGATGGCCGAGCGGCCGATCTTGTCCCAGGCGATGCCCATCGGATTGAGGCGCGCGGCACCGGCGACGGGAATGACAGAGTCGCAGAAATCGCTGTAGCGCAGCCCCCACTCGAGGGTCTGCATCCCGGCAAGCGAGCCGCCGATGACGCTGCGGAGGCGCTTGACGCCCAGGAGATCGAGAAGCTGATGCTGCACCTCGACGGTGTCCTCGACGGTGACGATCGGAAAGTCCATCCCGTAGGGTTTGCCGGTCCCGGGATTGATGGAGGTGGGGCCGGTTGTGCCCGAGCAGCCGCCCAAGTTATTCGGGCAGACGACAAAGTATTTATTGGTGTCCAGCGCCTTGCCGGGGCCGATCATGGGGTCCCACCAGCCGGGCCGGAGGTCCGAGGAGCTGTGGTAGCCGGCGGCGTGGGCGTCGCCGGTCAGGGCGTGGATAACGAGGATGGCGTTGTCCCCGGCCGCATTCAGTTTTCCGTAGGTTTCATAGGCCACCCGTACTTCGGGAATCGAGCGGCCCGAGAGGGTCTGAAACGAGGCGGGAAGGTCCAAATGCCGGGTTTCCGTGATTCCGATGGAGTCCGAAGCTGGCTTCAAGGGTGCTCTCCCATCCTTGCGCGCGGGTGTTCCGCCTGACGGCCGGGTTCTTGCCCCGAAGAGAAATCGTCTATCACGCCCGGCCCGCGGGAACAAGGCGGACGACCGGGAGCGGAGAAATGCCCCCGTCCGAGCCGTGTCTGCCCGGGCAGGAGCTTGTCTGCCCCAGGGGGTATTGGTACATTCGCCGAAACCAATAGTGTCAGTTCGCCGCCCTCGGGGCTGTGCCGGAGAAGGGGTTTTCGGGAACGGACGATGGGTCGTTGCATAGGAAACCGCCGGGCCCCGCCCCGGCTTGCAGCAGATGGATTGCGTGGAGTGCAGCATGATCGTTCGTCCCATGTCCGGGAAAACCCGCCTGATCACGCAGCATGATCATGCCCGCGTGGCCGGAACACTCGCCCGCCGCTGGGTCCTGGATGAACTTATCGAATCTCCAGCGATGGAGTTTCGCGAGGAGTTTTATTTCGCCGTCGACAATCATGATGTGGGCTGGTGCAAGCCGGACGCGAAAGTGCAGCTGGATCTGAGGACGGGCTGCCCCCTCAGCTTTTTCGGGGTCATGGTGGAAGAGATGGTTGGGATATGGACCGAGGGCATCCGCTTTTGCGCCCTGCGCAGTTCCTTGGCGGGCTATCTGGTGAGTGCGCATTTCTCCTCCCTGGCGGAGTCGGGATTACAGGGCGCCCCGCCGGATGATTTGCAGCGCCTTCAGAAATTCCTGGAGCATGAAAAAAACCGGCAGAAGGAACTTTCGCCCCAGCTGGCCGAACGTGCCGCCCGCTGGAAGGACAGCGCAGCGCTCCTTCTCCGGACGTGCGATACGCTCTCGCTGCTGATTTGCCGCGCCCCCGAGATCATGCCCTCTGTCGGGCAGATCCATCCATTAATGAAAAGCGGGCTTTCCGTGCGGGCGGTGGAAGAAGATATCCTGGAGGTTCGGCCCTGGCCCTTTGGGGGCGATCGGCTGGATGTGAAGTATCCGGGAATGGACATCGCGGGCGTCTCCTTCGGTGGAGACAAGGCGATCGAGGAGGCAATCACCGGTTCGGACCCCGCCATTTACGTTTGCTGCCTTCGCCCGCTGGCACTCTAGAATGACATACCGGTATTCATCTCCGGTGGACGTGGTCGCGGGAATCGTCGAGCGCGAGGGAAAGTACCTCGTCTGCCGCCGTCCGGCCGGGGGACACATGGCCGGTTTCTGGGAATTCCCGGGAGGAAAGATCGAGCGCGGGGAGAGTCCCGAGGAGGCCCTGGTCCGCGAGATTCGCGAAGAACTCGGCATCGAGGTCATCGTGGCCTCCAAATTCTGGGAAACCCGCCATGCCTACGATGAGCGCACCGTCCATCTTCAGTTTTTCTCATGCCGCCTGCTTTCGGGGGAGGTCTGGAACCGGGCCGTGGCCGAGCACGAATTGGTTTCACCCGAGCGGCTGGAGAATTTCTCTTTTCTCCCGGCCGACGCCCCCCTGCTCAAGCTCCTGTGGGAAAACGCGCGAATGAGAGCCGCCGAACAGCCAACGAAGCCTGGTGCCGCCGCGCCGCAGGATGGCTCCCGCCCGGAGGTGGAGAATGCCTACCGGGCCTGCCTGCGCCTCGCCCGCGCGCATTACGAGAATTTTCCCGTGGCTTCCCGGCTGCTTCCGGCGCGGGTGCGCCCGCACGTGGCGGCGGTCTATGTGTTTGCGCGAGGTGCGGACGACATCGCCGACGGCCCGGGCTCGGCCGCGGATCGGCGCGCGGCTCTGGAGGCCTGGGAGCGCATGCTCGAGCGCGCGGCCGAAGGTGCGGGCGAAGGCGATGTCTTTGCCGCCCTCGGCGAAACCATCCGGGCGCACCGGCTTCCGCTGAAACCCTTCCGGGATCTGCTCTCCGCCTTCTGCCAAGACCTCGACACTGCGCGCTATCCGGACTTCGATGCCCTTCTCGACTATTGCCGCCGCTCGGCCGACCCGGTCGGTCGTATCGTCCTTATGCTGCACGGGATCCGCGATGCGGAAGCCTTCCGCTGGTCGGATGCCATCTGCTCGGCGCTTCAGATTGTGAACCACCTGCAGGATGTGCGGGAGGATTTTCACCGGGGAAGAATCTACATTCCCCAAGAAGACCTCCGGCGGTTTGGGGTGAGCGAATCGGTCCTGGGAGAGGGCGAGGCCGGTCCGGCCTTCCGGGCGATGATGGTTTTCCAGGTCCGGCGCGTGCGGGCGATGTTCGCCGAGGGGCTTCCGCTGCTCCGGCGCCTCCCCGGCGCGCTGGCGTTTGAGGTGCGGGCCATCTGGCGGGGCGGTGTGGCGGCTCTTGAGGCCATCGAGCGCGCTGGCCACGATGTGCTCACTGCGGCCCCGCGCCTTCGGTTCCGGGACAAGGCGGCCTCCTTGGCGGCGGCTTTTGCGCCCCTCTCATTCCTCGAGGCGCGGGTGGACCCGGCCCGGGACGCGGCGGCCGATCAGCGGTTTTGCCGCTGGCTTGTGCGCCGGAGCCGCTCGAGCTTCTACTATGCGTTTCTCCCGCTCCCGCCGGAGAAGCGCAGGGCCCTCAATGCGATCTATGCCTGTTGCCGCCTTGTGGACGATATTGCCGACGCGCCCAGCGGCGGCGAGGACAGGGGAGGGCGCCTTACCATCTGGAAGGATGCGCTGGAACGCATGGATGCACGGTCCTTTCCCCACCCGGTGCTGCAGGAGATCGCCTGGACGAACGAGGCATTCGGGCTTCCCATCGAGCACCTCCGGGAGGTGTGCGAGGGAGTGGAGATGGACCTGGAGCGGCGTCGCTACCGCACCTTCGAGGATCTGCACCTGTATTGCCAAAAGGTCGCCTCTGCGGTCGGGCTGGCCTGCCTGAGCGTGTTCGGCGTCGAGACGCCGGCCGCCCGCCGCTATGCGCAGACCCTCGGGGTAGCGCTCCAGCTGACGAACATCATCCGCGATCTGAAGGAGGACGCGGAGATGGGGCGGCTGTATCTGCCGTTTGAGGATATGGAAAGGTTCGGCGTGAGCGAGGCGCAGATTCACCATGGAGAAGGAGGGGAGAATCTTCTGGCGCTTTTGCGCTTCGAGGCGGCGCGTGCGGAGGATTTCTACCGGGAGGCGGATGCGGCGCTCCCCCGGGGGGATGTGCAAGCCCTCTTCCCCGCCATGCTGATGGGGCGTATCTACCGCCGGTTGCTGCACGAGATGGAGGCGGCGAATTTTCCGCTGTGGGGCGGAAGCGCGCGCCTGTCGAGGTGGAAGAAGCTCGGCGAGGCCTTTCGCTGCTTCATGGAGCGATGAGGGAGTCCTCTTTGGGTCCTGGGGGTGCTCCGGCGGTGGTGATCGGGGGGGGCGCGGCCGGGGTGGCCGCTGCCCTGGAGCTGGCCGGCGCTGGCCGGCGCGTGGTGCTCCTCGAAGCGGGCACCGCCCTGGGGGGTCGTGCGCGGAGCTTTTGGGAGCCCGGCAGCGGGCAGGAACTCGACTGGGGTCCGCATCTGTTCATGGCCGCCAACTCCGCCTGGCGCGATCTGCTGGGGCGGATTGGCGCCGCCGCCGATCTGAAGTTCGACGCTTCCCTCACACTCACCTACAGACAGGCCGCGCCGGATGGGGTGTGTCTGACCCGGCTGGCGTTTCCGGCCCGGGGCGGCTCGGTTGCACGGCTGGCGGCACTGCTCAGGTGGCGGGGTCCCGGCCTTCGCTCCCGGCTCGAAATCGGATTGGGGCTTTTCCGCCTTCTGGCGGCCCCCGGCAACAAGGATGAGAGTGTCGAGACGATGCTGGCGCGGCTGGGGCAGGGGGCCGAGGCGCGGAAATGGTTTTGGGAGCCCTTCTCCCGTGCGGTGCTGAACCTTCCGGCGGAAAAGGGGAGCGCGGCGCTCCTCCGCAGTGTGCTCGTGGAGGCCTTCGGCGGGGGCGGCGCGGGGGCGGCCCTGGGGTCGCCTTCGGTTTCCCTGGGCGCGCTCTGGGCGCGGCGGGCGGCGGAAACGATCCGCGCGCTGGGCGGTGAGG
>JAQBZT010000067.1 GCA_027622355.1 bacterium
TCCTTCGTTCTCAGCGACTGCGAGGCCTACACCCCCGTCGAAAAAATCCACGACGCGATTGTCTGCGTCGATGCCGGCCGCATCTCCTGGATCGGGCCCCGGGGCGCGCGGCCGCTCCCCTCTGGCGCAAAAATTGTTTCCTTGAATGGAAGAGCGATCTGCCCGGGCTTTATTGACCTGCAGGTCAACGGGTTGGGCGGGGACTCGCTTCTCTCCGGAGAGGCCGGGGCGGTATCGCGGGTCGCAGCCGCCCTCGCCCGGCGCGGAACGGCTTCCTTTCTTCCCACCCTGACGACGGAAGCTCCCGAAGCGCTGATTCGTGCCGCGGAAGCGGCACGGCACGCCTGGGAAGCGCAGCGTCGGGCGAAGCTCGCCGAGGCGGAGATTCTGGGCGTTCATCTGGAGGGCCCCTTTCTCTCGCCTGAGATGCGCGGCGCACACCCGGCGGCCCATCTTCGCGCCATCGATCTGGAAGAGGTGGATCGAATCGCCGCCGCCGCCGGCGGATACGGAAGAGCGGGCCGGCCGGGCCTGTGCCTGATCACCCTCTCCCCGGAGCTGCGCGGTGCCGCAGAGGCCGCGCGCCAGCTGGCCGGCCGCGGCGTGATTGTGGCCATGGGGCACACCGCGGCGTCTGACGAGGAGATTCGCGCCTTCGTTCAGGCCGGCGGGCGGTTCGCGGTGCACGCCTTCAACCGGTACGGCCAAGGGGGTCCCGCCCACCGGTCGCCGGGGCCGATGGGCATCGTTCAGGCCGATCCGCAGATCACGGCCGGTTTGATCGCCGACGGGGTGCATGTCCGGCCCGGGGTGGCGGCCGCGTTCGTTCGCGCCAAGGGATGGGAGCGAACGATCCTCACCTCCGATCTGGTTTCGGACAGGGGACTTTCCGGAAATGAAGAGACAACCCCCTCCGCGCGGACGGTCGAGTCGGGCGGGATTCTGAGCGGAAGCCGTCTTTCCCTCGGCGAGATGGTTCCGCTTTTCCGCGCCTGGAGCGATCTTCCGCCCGGGGCGATCCTTTCCATGGCCACCTCGAAACCGGCGCAATTGCTGGGCCTCTTTCCCGGGAGGGGCCAGCTCTCTCCCGGCGCGCCGGCCCATCTGTGCGTTTTGCATCCCGAAAGCCTGGTGTGCGAGATGGCGATGGTGGGAGGCGAATGGGTGATGGGCGCGGAACAGATTGAAGTACAATGAGTTTTTGACGATAATTTCTCCAGCCCTGAGGCTGGCCCCGCCCTCTCTCTCCTGTCGCCCCGTGAGAGTGCCATGTTCGATCTCCTCTTCCGTGAAGCCACCGTTTATGACGGCCTCGGCGAGCCTCCCCATGTGGCGGATGTGGCGGTGGCGGGGGACCGGATCGTCGCCGTGGGCCTCGATCTTCCGGGAGAGGCCCGCCGCACCGTCGAGGCGGCGGGGCGCGCCCTGGCCCCCGGCTTCGTGGATATCCACGGCCATTCGGACTACTACCTGCTGATCAACCCGACCGCCGAGGCGAAGGTTCGCCAGGGAGTCACGACCGATGTAGGCGGCAACTGCGGCTATGCGGCCGCGCCGATCGCGGGACCCGCGCTCGAGGAGCGCCGCCGCAGCTACAAGGAGCAGTTCGATCTGGAGCTTCCCTTTACGGATCTCGACGGACACTTGAAACAGATGGAGGCGGGCGGGCTTTCGATCAATTACGTGCCCCTCATCGGCCACAACACCATCCGGGAGAGCGTGATGGGCGGAAAGGCGGCCACCGCATCCGCCGGGGAGCTTTCCCGGATGGCGGAGATGGTGGCGCAGGGGATGGCGCAGGGCGCCTTCGGCCTCTCCACGGGGCTGGTCTACGCCCCGGCCTGCTTCGCCGACAAGGAGGAGCTGGTTGCGCTCTGCCGGATTTCCGCGCGCTACGGCGGCCTTCTCGCCACCCACATGCGGAGCGAGGGAGACGGGCTTCTCGAAGCGATCGAGGAGGTGATCTCGGCGGCGGCTTCCGCGAATCTTCCCCTGCAGATCAGCCACCTGAAAACGGCCGGTAAGCGGAACTGGAAAAAGCTGAACGACGCCATCGCCCTCATCGAGCAGGCGCGCGATCGGGGGCAGGATGTGACCTGTGATCGTTATCCCTACACAGCGTCGAACACCCATCTGAGCGCGCTGGTGCCCGACTGGGTACACGACGGCTCGCTGGAACAGAAGCTGGCCCGCCTGCGCGATCCCGCAGATCGGGCGCGCATCCGTGCCGAGACCCTGGCGGCGCACCCGGAGCCCGTTTACTGGGACCAGATCATGATCAGCCGCGTCGTGACGGAGAAAAACAAGGTTCATGAAGGCCGGACCCTCGCCCAGGCGGCGTTGCGGCGGGGAACGGAGCCGGTGGATGCCATGATGGATCTTCTGGCCGAGGAGAAAATGAACGTCGAAATCCTGATCTTCATGATGAGCGAAGAAAATATGCGGGAAATTTTGCGCAAGCCCTATGTGATGGTGGGCTCCGACGCGGGGGCGCTGACGCATGAGCCGCCGCTGGGGGCGGGGCATCCCCATCCGCGCAATTTCGGCACTTTTCCCGCCGTTATCGGGAATTTGGCGCGGGATGAAAACCTTTTCCCCTTGACGGAGGCCATCCGAAAAATGACGTGGGACCCGTGCCAGCGTCTCGGTATACTGGATCGGGGGCGCATCGCTGCCGGCCTCAAGGCGGACTTGGTTTTGTTTGATCCTGATCGTGTGCGCGACTGTTCGACGTTTGAGCGGCCCATCGCCTACCCGGAGGGAATCGAGATGGTCATAGTCAATGGCACCGCGGTGGTGGAGGATGGTGCCCATACGGGCCGTCGCTCCGGGCGGGCCTTGCGGAAACAGGCGGCCTGAGCGGGAACGGAGGATAGATGGCGGATCTTTACACCACACTGGCGCTGGTCGGCGGAATCGGCCTCTTGTCTATTGCGGGCCTGTGGATTTTCTTCCGCCGCTCCCGGAGCCGGAACGTCTTCCCCGAGGAAACCTGGGATTCTTTCCAGACGGAGGAGGAGGCGGACTCGAACGCCCCCGGCCCCCCGAGGGGGGTCGAGCGCATCGGCGGGGATGTCTTCGCGGCGGAAGAAGGGCCGCCGGGTGAAGCGGGAGCTGCCAGAGGCAGGGAGAATGCGCCGCTCTTTGCGCACGAAAAGCCGGGGGGGGATGTGGAGCCCCTCGCGGGCGCACCATCTGCGGGTTCTTTCGCCGCCAATGGCGGGACATCCGGCGAGGCCGTCGAGGACTTACGGGCAGACGGGAGGATACCGGATTCCGGGAAAAGGCCCTGGTGGGAAACCCTCTCCTCCGCCCCCGGTGCCGCGCCGCGCCGGACAGTGGCCCAGCTGATGGGCATCGGTCTGGGCGATGCCCCTTCCCGGCCGGCGCCGAAAATCGTTTCGCAAACGCCCCCTGCCGAAGCGGAAAAAGAAGAAGAAATCTCTCTCTCCACTCCAGGATTTTCTGCGCCGGGCGCGTTCGAATCGGCGTCGCCTTTCATAGAGGAAGACGAAACGGCGGAAGTGGCCGCCCCGATCGATGCGCCGGGAAAATCTTTCGACCCGCTGGAAGATATGGACGATGAGTTTGAAGCCGCGGAGGAGGCGCCGGACGTCGTGGGGCTCGAGGTGGGCGAGGGCCTGGATGCACCGGCCGCCGCCGGACCTCCTCCGGATGACGAATCCCTCCTTCTTCCTGAGGATGAGGGGCCGAATTTCTTCGATGTTCTCCAGTCGCTGCCGGAGGAGGAGGCCGCCTCCCCCGGTGCCTCTGTGGCAGATGTGACCGGAGAAAAGGAAGAAGACGGCGCCGCCGCGCCGCTGGCCGGAGATGAAGAAGCCGCCCCGGCTGTTTTTTCGGGTGAGGAGGCAGCAGAGGATACGGCGGAAATTTCTCTCGAATCGATCGATGCCCCGAACGATCTCACCGTGGAAGAGGCGGCGGTTGCCGATCAGAAACTCGCACCTGAGCCCGGCGGCGAGGGTGAGCAGCCTTTCGCCATGGAGACCATGATCGGCGGGGCCGGCGAAGATGAACCGGCTTTTTTTCCGCCCGCTGAAGTCGAAGCCGGGATGGCCGCCGATGTGGAGGCGAAAATCGGGCAAGAGGCAGGCCCCGGGGCTTTCATGCAAGAAGAGCGTGTCCCAGTTCCCGCGGCGGAGACGCCCCCGGATGAGAGTGGGGCCGAGGAAATTTTTCTCGGCGCCGAAACCGCCGAAGAAGAGGGAGACACACGGCTCATTTCGGAGCTGCCTGCCGCGGAGGAGGAAAATTCGCTCGTTTCGGAGGAAGCGGCGGGCGGGGAAGAGATGGTTCTCGAGCCGGAGGAGGCGATTTCGGAGGATGCCCCATTTGTGTTCGCGCCGGATTCGCCCGGGGACGAAATATCTTCCGATGCGGATTCCCAGGCGGGAAAAGAAATCGTGCTCGATCTGGCGGATGCCTCCGCCGAGGAGGAGATCGAGCTGCTCGAGGACGAAGAAGTTTCCGCGCCTGCGCCGGCCGCGGGAAGTGCTGCGGATGCATCCGCCGGGGCAGAATCCATCGAAGACGATGAAATGGTTTTGTTGAGCGAGGGCGAGGAGGAGCCGCTCGATGTCTTTTCCGTCATGGGGGAGCCGGGAGAGGAAGAACCCGCGCCCGCCGCTGCGCAGGCGCCGCCGCCCGCAGGACCACCTCCCGGGATGGTTGGGGAGGCGGAGGAGGAATCGAGCATTTGGGGAGACGATGAAGAAGAAGAAACGCCCTCTGCTCCCCCCGCAGAGGCGCCCGCGGCTCTCCCCGCGTCCGAACCGAAGGCGGCGTCTCCCGCGGAAGTCGCCGCTCCTGCCCCTTCTGGTTCTCCGCTGGCGCAAATTTCTGGGCTGGTCTCGGAGATTTGCCCGGGCGATCTGATCTACCTGGATGCGCGTGATGTGCAGTTGCCGGCCGGGGCGGAATCGGCCGCCGCGGGAGCGCACGCCGATATCGAGGCCCGCGAAGGAGGCCGGGAGAAACCGTTGTCCGAGGAGTATCTCCGCCTGGGAATCGCGGAGTTGTTTCTGGGCCGTGGCGCTTCGGCCGTCGTCCAGTTGAAGGAGGCTTTGCGCCGCTCCGACCGTCTCGGGCCGGTGCTCAATGCCCTGGCGGTGGCGATGTACGATCAGGGAAAGATCGACCCGGCGATTTCCTACTGCCGCGAAGCGATTCGGGAAGCCGGAAGCAACAGGGCGCTGCAAAACGCGGTCCAGAGAAACCTCGCGCTCTTGTATCTGGAAAAGGGCGATGCCGCCCGCGCTGCGGAATTTACCGAGGCGGCCATCGAGGGAATGGACGCCGGCGGGGCGCTGGACGTGAAGGCGCAGCTGCACCTGCGGGCGGGCCAGCTTTTCCGGCGGCTCGGCGATCTGGAGAAGGCGCGCCACCATCTGTATGAAGCGAATCTGCTATTCCAAAAGGGCCACAACGGGATCCTGCGGGTCCGGTCGCTGGTGGGTTTGGCGGCCATTCAGGGCGATCTCGGGGAAATCGAGGCCTCGCTGAAGAATCTCGAGGAAGCCATGCATATCTGCCAGGGCAGCGGGGACAAGGCGGGCGAGGCGCTTGTTCTGGGACAGATGGGAATCGCATATTCCGGCCAGGATCAGTTCACGCGCGCCCTGGAATATTATGAGCAGGCCCTCGCGCTGCACCGCGAGTTGGGCAGCGACAAGGGCATCGCGGCCAATTTGAGCAACATCGGAAATATTCATTACTTCCGCGGGGATCTCGCAGAAGCGCAGTCCGCCTATGAGGCCGCCCTCGGAATCAATCGGAAAGAGGGCCATCCGATTGGGCAGGCGACGACGCTCGGGAATCTGGGGCGGGTGTTTTTCGAGCGGGAAAGCTACGCGCAGGCGCGTGTCTGCCTGAATGAAGCGCGCGATCTTTTCCGGGGAGCCGGGGCGGAGGAGCAGTTGGCCAACGTTCGCCAGGTTCTCGAGGAAGTCGAGCGGGCCGAGAATTCCTGACAAAACTCAATTTTGAAGTTTATTGTCCGTCTCGCGCAGTTTTTGGGAGAGGTTCCGGGCGAGATGCAGTGCCACCTTGAATCCGAAGCTGGGCATGATCCCGCTCAAAATTCCCGGGTCGACGGCGAGCACCAGCGTCGATTTGGCGGCGGTCACCGTCGCGCTGCGGGGGGAATCGTCCAGAATGGACATTTCGCCGAAAAAATGCCCGATCCCCAGACGCGATATTTCCTTTCCCCGGAGTGAGATGCGCACCTCGCCGGACACGATCAGGTAAAAGGTGTCGCCCGGATCCCCTTCCTCGAAGATGATTTCGTCCTGATGATAGGATTTCCGTCCGCACAGCCTGAAGAACCGGAGAATTTCGCTGGTGTCCATCTCCCGGAAAAATTCGTAATGGTTTTGGAGCTTGGAGATGAGGTCTTCGATGGGAGGGGCCCCTTCCCTTGTGAGCTTGAAGGATGCGGAAGGGGGATTCGCATGGGTGGTTTTTCTGTCGGGCGGCATATTCATGGGGTTTTCCTATCTACATATGTGCTCCCGGTGCGGGCGCGGCAAATGAGCTGAGAAAAAAATACGCATGGGGCTACTCCACCAGTTTCTCTTCTTCGGGTGCGTTGTTTTTTTCCAAAGAGATTTTTTTGTTCATCTCGCCGATTGCCTGATTGGATTCCCGGAGTTTTTCGGACAACTGCTTGGCGATGTTGACCACCACCTTGTAGCTGAGCGCTGGCATTCTTGTGGCCAGTATTTTCCGGGTTATCGTGAAGAGAACCGTGCCCTCTCCGGGGATTGCGGACGCGGAGCGGGGCGCGCTCTCCAACATGGCCATTTCACCAAACACCTGGCCGGGGCCGAGGCGCGCCACATCGCGATCACCCATGCGAATGATAATCTCACCGGAAACGATCAGGTAGAACTCTTCACCGATGTCGCCTTCGCGAAACACGACATCTCCGGGGCCGTAGGTATCTCTCTTGCACAACCGGAGGAAAGAACCCACCTCGTCCTCCAGCATGTCGCCGAAGAATGTGTAGTTTTTCTGAAGTTTCCGGATCAGCGTACGGAGCTGCAGCGGAAGCTCGCGCTTGACGAAGTTGAGTTTTTTGAAAGCCGACGGGTGCTCTGCCGGCGGCTGACCTGATGGAGAATCGGGCATTCTGCAGCTCCGTGAATTTCCGCTCGTTACGAACTTCACACAATCCGAAATATTATCATTTTTACGCCGCTCAAGACGGACTTTCTTTTTCGTTCAGCTGCCTGTCGGCTTCCCGTAGTTTTTGGGAAAGCTGTCTTAAAAGGCCCATCGCCACTTTGTACCCGACGGCGGGGTCTTCGTTTTCGAGTATTTCTTTGGAGATGGCGAGCAGAATGGTTTTCTCTCCGGCGCATGCCGTGGCGTTCCGGGGGGCGTCCTCCAAAATGCCCATCTCTCCGAAGATTTCACCGGGCTTGAGCCGGGCCACCTCCTTCTCCCCAAGGCGGATAATCACTTCACCCGATACAATAAAATAAAATGAGGTTCCCGTCTCCCCTTTTCTGAAAATGTGCCGTCCCGATTCAAAAGTTACGCGTTTGCATAATTTGAGGATTTCCCCGATTTCGAATTCCGTCATCTCCCGGAAGAATTCATAGCTGCCTTGGAGCTTGTTGATGACGATTTGAATCTCCCAGGGAAGCGCTTTTCGGAAAACAATTCGCTTCACCTCCGATTCGTTCAGGGGCCGAAAAGGCTGTTGGGTTTTCATTTTATTTTTTCCCCAGTGAAAAACGCTCCACGAGCTCGACGAGTATTCGTGCAGACGTTTCCAGTTGGGCGGTTTCGATGAATTCATCAGGCGCATGGGCCTGTTCGATGTTTCCGGGGCCGAAGAGAAAGCACCGCCGGCTTCCGGTCATGGCGGCCACCAGGCCGGCGTCGGAGTAATAGCTGACGCCGCCCATCCTCAATTCCTCTCCCGTCGTGTCGCGGTACGCCTCCCGCATGAGTTCCGTGAAATCATCTTTCGCGTCGGAGAGGATGGGCGGGCGATCGACGGACAGGGCGGCGACCCTTCCTGCTGTGCCGGGGGCCGCTGCGCATCCCTCGGCCGCCGCTTTTTCCACCAGTTCCTGAATGTCCGGCACCTTCAGCGGCGGAACGAACCGCACGTCCACCTCGACGCGGCACCGATCGGCAACGATGTTCGTCTTTCTCCCGCCCTCGATGACGCTGGCGACCACGGTTGTCTTTCCGAGTTCGGGGTGACGGTGGGCGAGTCCGTCCACCTGATCCTGAAGCGTGATGATGGTTTGCGCGGCGGCGTAAATCGCGTCCGCGCCCATGTGCGGAGCGGCGGCGTGTGCGCTTTTACCGGTGAAAAAGATCTCGTACCACATGGCCCCTTTCTGGGCTGTCATCAAATGAAGGTTTGTCGGCTCGCAGGAGAGTACGATGTCCGCCGGGCCGATGCGCCCGCGCGTGACGGCCGACGCCGCCCCCCGCATCCACGGGCTCTCTTCGTCCACCACCAGGCAGCAGCGCACCGGTCGCCTAATTTTGGCGCCGCCATCCGCCATCTTTTTGAGAAATTTGAAAGCGATCAGCGCGGCGGCCAGACCGCCCTTCATGTCGCATGCGCCCCGGCCCCAGATGCGCCCTCCCTCGCGCAGCGGCGCAAAGGGACTTTTGGTCCAGCCCTCCCCCGCCGGAACGGTGTCCATGTGGTTCAAAAAGACGAGGGCGGGCTCGCCGGAGGGGCCGCCCACCTCGGCGGTCAGATTTTCACGGCCGGGCTCGACGGAATCGCGCTCGACGCTGACGCCGATGCCGTGAAAAAAAGTTTCCAGCCGATCTGCCATGGCGCTCTCGTTTCCGGTCGGATTCTCGCTGGGGATCCGGATGAGTTCTTCGGTCAGCACGAGAACCTCTTCGATCAAGGCGGATGTCATGGTGTACCCCCCTTATCATTCGTCAATATCAATTTGCCTGTTATGCAGAAAAATGTCAGTGAGGCGGGTCACTTCAAAAATGTGATGTGGTTCCGCCCGGGTGTGATATTTCCCAAAATGACTTGCCTTTTCGCGCCTGTGGCGGCGGGAACATTGGCTGGAATTCCGCTCAGCGCGGCCCAGCCCAGGAGGGCAAAGGCGATCGCCTCGATGGAATCCGGCGGGAAGCCGCGCTCGGCGCTGCCGACCACGGGCAGCGGGGAGAGTTTTTCACGCAAAAATGCCATGAGCGTTTCGTTGTGCACGCCGCCGCCGCCGGCGATAACCTCGGAGACAGTTTGATCGCGCGGAAAAAATTCCCGGATGGCGCGGGCGGCGCATTCCGCGGAAAAATCGGTCAGCGTGGCCATTTGATCTTCGGGAGAGGCCCCTTCCCGCTCCAGCGATTCGAGGGCCGAGTTCAGAAACCCCGCTCCGAAAGTCTCCCGGCCGGTGCTTTTCGGGGGCGCCTTGGACAGATAAGGATGCCGCAGGAGTTCGCGGAGCACGGCTTCGTGTACCGCGCCTTTTTTCGCCCGTGCGCCGCCGCGGTCGAAGCGCTCGGCCCCGCCCGTGGTTTTCTCCATCAGTGCGTCGAGCAGCATGTTGGCGGGCCCGGTGTCGAACCCCGTCATCCCTTCCGCGCCGCGGGGCGGGATCAGGGTGATGTTGGCGATACCGCCGAGGTTCAAAAAAGCGGCCATTTCGTTTTCCTTTCCAAAAAGTTGGCCGTGGGCCCACGGGGTGAGGGGCGCCCCGGTGCCGCCCGCCGCGATGTCGCGGGAGCGGAAATCGGCCACCACGGTGCATCCTGTCCGCTCGGCGATGATCGCCGCGTCGCCGATTTGAAGCGTCGAGGGAAGAAGGGCGCCGTGGGCGCCGGCCCCTCCTTCCGGCAAATGGCGGATGGTCTGCCCGTGGCTGGCGATGAAATCCACCTGATCGGGCACGGCGCCGCTTTCCGCAATGAGTGCGATGGCCGCCTCGGCGAAGACTTCACCGACTTCCCTGTGGAGCGAGCAGATCTCCGCGGTGCCCAGGCCGGGTTCACCCCCCGCGAGAAGGACCCGCGCCCTCAAGTCCTTTGGATAGGGCCTCGCATGAAACCCCAAAAGTTCCACCATCGGGATCCGGCCGGGAGCGATGCGGCAAAGGGCCGCGTCCACGCCGTCCGCCGAGGTTCCCGACATGAGCCCGACGGCGATGCGCTCTTTCGAAGGAGGGGGCGTCACGGCGTTTGACCCGCGGGGGATGGGGGCAGATTCATCCGGGCGTAGATGCGCTGGTATTCCCAGTAGTATCCGAGCACCCGCTGGATGTACTTGCGGGTTTCCTCGTAGGGGATGCGCTGGATGAAAACCTCGATGGAGTCGTTTCCGCGGGCGCGCCACCATCTTTTGACGGGGGTTTGTCCGGCGTTGTAACTGGCGATGGCGGGAACGAGGGCGCCTTTGAAGGTGCGTACCAGGTTGCCGAGGTGGCGGGCCCCCAGATTGACGTTGACCTGCGGGTTGAACAACTCCCGCGAATCCTTGAGGCGGACCTTGTGAATCCGGGCCAGCCGGCGGCCCGTGCCCGGCATGAGCTGCATCAGCCCGATGGCGCCCGCTCTTGAAAACGCGTTCGGGTCGAATGCGCTCTCCGCCATGATGATGGAATTGACGAGAAGGGGGTCCGCGCCATTTGAGAGCTTTCGCTTGAGTTGCAGGGGAAATGCGGTTTCCCAGAATTCGGCCGGAAGGTCCTGTCCGCCTCCCTGGATCGCCGGCCAAAAGCCTTCCCGGAGGATTTTGATCGCCCGCTTCGCGTCATTCCCCCGCGCGAAGGCGTGGGCGGCGCGGTAGCGGAAAAAGGAATTGTCCCCGAG
>JAQBZT010000068.1 GCA_027622355.1 bacterium
TTGGCCGACCAGCTCCAAACCATGACCAAGAACCCCCCCACGCCAGCCACGATCCCGGCGAAGGGAAGAAGCCAAGCTGTCAGATAAAAACCCTCGGGCGGGGGATTCGGCAGCGCTTCAATCCCGTAGACTTCAACAAAATACTGTACAATTTGTTCCTTGGTCTCGCCCGCCGCGATCTTCCGGCGCACCAACTCCCGCAGCTGCGCCCCCTCCCCGCTCGGGCAGTTGATCAACAGCTTCCCCGGGCAAGCCGGACTCATGACGGCGCTGGCCACTTCCTCAAAGGTGGTCTTGGGGTCAATCACCGCCCCCCATCCGTACCCGGGGGCAAGGCTGGCGCCCAGCAAGGCAGCAAAAACCGTCACTCGCAGAAGATTTCTCACGACCGTCCGCGCTCCATTCCAACGCCCGCCTTCTGGGCCTCCGACCGCAACTCCCGGAGGCGGCTCATCAGGGTCCACCAGTAAAACCCCAGGCCCGAAATGACAACGATATAGGCAGCAATCGTGTAACCCATCAGTTCGTCTCCTCTCCGGCCCGGGCCGTTTCCAGGGCGAGCCGCAACCGCTCGATCTCCGCTTTTCGCCGCACGAAATAGGAAAACAGTAAAGTGAAGGCGATCACGGAGGACCAGAGTGCAATGTGCATCGAACCGGGGAGCTCGCGCATCCCCCCCGAGCGCGCGACAACGGGACCCGGGTGCAGCGTCCGCCACCACTTGACGGACAAATGCACGATGGGAACGTCAATGAATCCGATGATTCCCAGGACGGCGGCGAAACGCGCCCGCTGATCCGGATCGACCACATAGGCGCGAAGCATGAGATACCCGATATAGATCAGCCAAAGGATCATTGATGTCGTCAGCCGGGCGTCCCAGGTCCACCACACACCCCAGATGGGCCGGGCCCAGATCGGGCCGGTGATCAAAACCAGCGTGCAGAAAGTGACGCCGGCCTCGGCGCACGCATGGGCGCGGATATCGTCCTGCTCCCGTTTCCAGATGAGATAGCGGATGGAAAATATGAAAACGAGAAAAAACGCCAGAAAAGCGATCCAGGCCGAGGACACATGCACGTAGAAGATGCGCTGCGCCGGACCCTGAACATTGTCCGTGACAGCAATGAAGAAATCGGCATAAAGGGCGAAAAGGATCGCCACGATGGCGAGCCCGGCCAGGAGCTTGTCGCCCCCCTCCCTCTCGTTCCGCCAGATCAGCCAGCCGACGGGTATCGCCACAATCAGAAAAATGACCAGAAAGAGTTCCGTCACTGTGCTCCCTCCACCCGGCGGATTCGGCTCGACCCGCTCACCGGCATTGTACCCGAAGAGGAGGGCCTGAAAACAAGTTCATGCATTACATGAAAATATTCACACAACATATTGTATTCACTCGAGTATAACAAACTCGTAAACCACCGCCGACGCTACCACGAAAATAATGTCGAAGACAAGGAGCAATTTCACCCAGTCGCCTGCCTCCGCCCAGCCTCCGCCGCCCAAAAGCACGGCCGTCGCCCGGACCGCCGCGATGAGAACGGGAACCAGGATCGGAAACAGCAGCACGGGCAACAACACATCGCGCGTCCTTGTGCGCACGCTCACGGCCGAAAAAAGACTCCCCAGCGCCGCGATACCGATGGTCGCCTCGAGCGCCACCCCCGCAAGGGCGAGAGCATTGGGAAAAACCTCCGCCCGGTAGAAAACCGCCAGCGCGGCGAACCCGACCACCTCCATCAGCGCCATCGAGAGAAGAACTGCGAACATCTTGCCGAGAAAAATCGCCGACGGGTCCACGGCGGTCAGCCGCATGGCGGAGATCCCTTCGCTCTCCCGCTCGATTCCCATCCCGCGCGAGAGACCGATGGTGGAGGCGAAGAGGATGGCGATCCAGAGAATTCCCGCTTGGACGTTTGCCGCCTCGGCCCCCCCTCCGCCCCCCGGGCCGAAGGCGAAGCTGAAGAGGGTCAGCACCATCAGGGCAAAGATCACCATGACGGTGAGACTCTCGCGCGCGCGCCACTCCAGCAGGAGGTCCTTTTCCGCCACTGTCCAGGCCGAACGAAGGAAAGTCCTCATCTGGCCTCCCTCTCTCCGGCGGGGGCCATAAGCTCGCCCCGGTAGGCCCGGTCCAGCTCCGCATTCCCCAGGCGCGCCGCCTCGCCGCGGAGAACAAGCCTCCCCCCGGAAAGCACCGCTATCTCTTTTGCCAGCTTCCGGGCGCGCGCCGGGTCGTGCAGCGTCATAATCACAATGCGCCCGTCACTCACCTCCCCGAGAATCTCCTCGAAGCGCCCGACCGCAACCGGGTCAAGCCCCGAGAAGGGCTCATCGAGCAGCAAGATTTCCGGATCGTGCAAGAGCGCCCGCGAGAGCGCCGCCCTTTGCCGAAGTCCCTGGCTGAGCACCCGGATCGGATCGTCCATCCGCTCGGTGAGCCGCAGGGAAGCGGCCAGGCTTTCAATCCGGGCGGCAACTTCACTCCGGCCAAGGCCGAATAACTTGCCGAAGAAATTCAGATTCTCCCGCAACGTCAGCGGGGCGTAGAGGTAGGGTTCGTGGCTGAGGAATCCGAACTTTTTCCGGGAGGCCGCGTCAATGGCCCGCCCGTCGAGATGAATCTCCCCCGCATGGGGCTGGAGCAGGCCCGCGACCGTCTTCAGCAGCGTGGTCTTGCCGGAACCGTTCGCCCCCAAAAGCGCGATGGAGGTGCCGCGATCGACCGAGAGGCTCACCTCGCGCAGCGCCCACCTTCTTCCGTAGCGGCGAGACAGTCCAAGCAGTTCCAGCATCTAGGATATCTCGCGAAGGCGCGCGATTCGGGCTCCCCGCTCTTTGCGATGCGCTTCGGGCGAAATTTCACCGATGGCGAGCCGATCATCCAGTTCCGCGATGGAAATCAGCAGCTTCTCGCGATCGATCTTCTCCAGCAAGGAGGTGTTTCGCCGTCTCCTGAGCCAGAAGCCCAGGACAACGCCGACAAACAACAGGCCGCCGCCCGCCACATAGAAGTAAAACGGATCGGCCATCGAATCCGGCGCCTTCAGGTGAAAGCGCATCATCGTTCCGGCCGGAGCCGCGCCGACGAAGCGATCCAACTCGCGATCCTGGAACTTGACGGACTCCAACTGCCGCAAGCTGCCCGCCTGCAGCTGAACACGGCCTTTCTCCGGAAAAACCGCAAAATTCTGCGTGCCGAGCCGGACCGGGCGCTCCACCGAGATGCCGCCGAACTCATCCTGGAACTTGTAGAAGAGCACCACCTGCCGCAGTCCGGGCGGAATGGTCTCGAAGGAGAGTACCTCGCTCCCGGTGACTTGCACCTTTTTCGGATCGAGGCCCTGGCCGATGCGCCAGTCCAACGCCCCGGGGTTGCGGACGCTGTCGCTGCGGGGAAGTGTGATGTTCAGCGTCGGTGCGCCGCCTTGGGAAACAATCGGGGTTTTTCCCGTGTTTTCCAAATCGAAAAATTCGATGATTTCGTAATAGCCCTTCTCAAGCCGGATCATCATGACCCGCCGGTTGAGGCGCAGCGCCGACTCGCCCTTGGGGTTGGCCGGCGCCGCTGCGGCCGCTCCGGCAAAAACCCCGATCAGCAATATTCCGGCAAGATACCACGCAGCCATGCTCCGGGCCCGGTTCAAGGCAGTTTCTCTCCGCAGGAAGAACAGAATTTGTGTGTGGCGATCACCGCGCCGCCGCAGGAGGGGCAAAAAGCACCCCGGGCCGGCTCCGGCTCTTCCTCGGATGAGGACACATCTTTCGCCACCGGCTTCACCTTCCGGTAGCGAAGAATATCGGCCTCGAATTTTTCATCGAGCGATGGAGGACTATCCTCCCGCACAGGAACATCCGCCCGCGCACCCTCCACCACCCGCTGGGCGGCCTCCTCGGCCTCGTGGCCCTCCATCTGCACCGCCACCATCCCCTCGTGAAGGCCGCGCGCCTCCAGGCGGCGGAGAATCCCCAGCGCCCGATTCCGGGCCGCGCCCATCATCTCGGCGTAATCCTCGTCCGAGAGCTTTCCCATCTGGCGGTCCAGATCGACCTCCACAATTTGCTTGTAGGCATTTTCCCGCTCGGACAAAAGCCGCGCCACCTCCGACTCGCGAAGCACATCGCTCTCCGCAGAGGAGCCGTCCGAGCCTTGGACAACGTTGAAAAGCGGCCAGGCGGCATAGGCGAACGAGAGCAAAAGCAGCGCGCCGACTACGACCAGGGAAACCGATTCCATCTCACGTACCCTCTGCGGCGGCCAGCCGCTTTCTCAAGCGTCCCCACCGCTCCGGCAGGAAGCACACAATGGTGCCCAGCGTGAAGATCACGCCGCCGAACCACACCCAGTTGATCAGGGGGTTGATCAGAAACTTGAAGCTGGCGGAGCCATCTTCATCCGTTTCCGCGAAAACGGCATAGACATCCGAATGGAGCGAGCGCTGAATCCCGGCCTCGGTCGTGGGCTGTGGCGGGGTGAAGTAGAGCCTTTTTTCCGCCTCGATGTCGCCCACCCGGCGTCCCTCGCGGTAAACGGTGAGAAGGGCGAAGGCCGATCGATAGTTGTCCGAGACGCTCTGCCGGAGGCCGACGTATTTCATGCGCACCCCGTCGAGGGTAAAACTCTCCCCGGGCCGGAGCCGAACCTCTCCCACCTGCTGGTAGGCCGACGAGGCGGCGACCCCGACGAACAGGATCGCCATCCCGAGATGAACGATGTAGCCGCCGAAGCGGCGCTTGTTCCGCATGGTGAGATCCCAGATGGCGTGAAGGAGCCCCTCTCCCTGGTGGCGCACCCGGGCGGAGACGCCGCGGTAGTACTCGAGCCAGATGGTGGCCAGGACGAAGAAACACAGCGCAAACGTCAGGACGGCATATACGTGGCGCAGGCCACCGGAAATCAGAACGATGAGAATGCCCAGCGTCACGACGCCCGGATAGACGAACGTTTTTCGGAGCTGAAGGCCCGAGGATTTCCGCCAGGCGAACAAAGGCCCCGCCCCCATCAGAAGAATCAACAAAAGCCCGATGGGCACGTTGACCTGGTTGAAGAACGGCGGACCGACCGTTACCTTCACGCCCTTCACCGCCTCGCTGATGATGGGGAAGATGGTTCCCCAGAGGATGGAAAAGGTCATGCCGACGAAAATCACGTTATTCAACAGGAAGCCGGCCTCGCGGGAGAAGAAGCTCTCCATCTCGTGCTCGCTCTTCAAAAGCGGGAGGCGCCAGATCACAAGACCGAAGGAAACCGCGAGCACGATGAGCAGATAGGCCAGAAACGCCCAGCCGAACGGGCTGTCCGCAAAGGCATGAACGCTCGAAACGATGCCGCTTCGCGTGAGGAAGGTGCCGAAAATCGTCAGGGAATAGGTCATGATGATCAAGGAAACGTTCCAGACCTTCAGCATCCCGCGTTTTTCCTGGATGATCGCTGAGTGCAGGAACGCCGTGCCGACGAGCCAGGGCATCAGACTCGCGTTTTCAACCGGATCCCAGGCCCAGTAGCCGCCCCAGCCCAACTCACGGTAGGCCCAGGCGCCGCCGAGAAGTACCCCGATTCCGTTGAAGAACCAGGCAAAAAGGGTCCATCTGCGGGTGGTGATGACCCAGCCCGGATCAAGTCTCCCCGTGGCGAGCGCTCCGATGCAGAACGCAAACGGAACCGCGAAACCCACGTATCCCAGAAAAAGATTGGGAGGATGAATCACCATTCCCCAGTCCTGCAGGAGCGGATTCAGGCCGCGGCCATCGAGAGGGACTTCGGCCAGCGTATCGAAGGGAGGGGTGATCAAATTCAAAATGGTCAGGAAAAAGGCCGCCGTGATCATCAGCGTCGCCGTCACGTAGGGCATCAAGTCCTGGTTCCGCCGGCGGTTTTGGCAGATCAGCGTGAACGAAAAAATGCACAGAAGCAGAAGCCAGAAGAGAAGGCTCCCCTCCTGTCCGCCCCAGAACGCGCTGAAGCGGTAAAAGGCGTTCAGGGTGTTGTTCACCTGGCTGGCAACATACTCCACCCGGTAGTCTCGCGTCATGAGAAGGTAGATGAGGCTGACGCTCGCCAAGGAGACGAGGGAAAAAACCACGACGGCCGCGTTGCGGCCCGAGACGACAAATTCCGCCCGGCGCCGGATGGCGCCCCACACCGAAATAATGGCGCTGTAGAGCGCCAGAATATAGGCCGCCAAAAGGGCGTAGTGTCCTAAGTTAATCAACAACATCCTGGCGCCACTCCTTTGCGGTGATGGGCGGCCTAACCGAAGGCACACCTTCGGCCTAGATGCGCGTCATCCAATTCTACTTTTTCACGGAAGCTTGTTTTTGAGGTTGGGCTTTCTGCATGAGAATCTCGTGCTCTTTCGGGATTGCCTCGCCGGTTTTCTTCTTTTCCTCGAACTTCGACGGGCAGGCCACCATCAGATTTTTCGCCACCAGGACGCCCTCGCCGTTGAGCTTTCCTTCGGCGATCACGGGGAAGCCGTTTTCGAGGAGATCCGGGGGAACTCCCTGGAAGCGCACCGGCAGCGTAGTTGCCTCGCCCTGCAGGCGAAAGGCGATCTGCATTTTCGCCGAGTTCCGCGTCAAGGTCTTGGACACGATCTTTCCCTGCACGCGGACACCCTGGTTTTTCTGCTCCAGGCTCGCCGATTTTTTGGCCACCTCGTCCACCGTCATGAAATAAACGAGATTGTCGCCCTGGAAGCCGGCGATGGAGAGATACAAAAAGGAGCCAGCGATGACAACGCCGGCTATCACGAACTTCGCCCGCTTTGCGCTCATGTGTACATACTCCCCCGGAAAGCCGTGTTTGCGACAATAAGGCGGCAAATCACTTTTGGAGGGCCATCCCACAAAAAAGATACTTCCATTCCTCTATTCTTTCAACCGGTAAAAACCCGGAAAACAGAGATTTTCTGATGGTTTCCAGGGAAACCGCCTTCCCCGAGCGGTGTCCCGCAAAAAAAGGGCCCCCCGTATCACGGAGGGCCCTCAAAATCCGCCGCCGCTTCGTCGCGCGCCTACTTCACCTCGCGCTCCTGGATCCAGGGCATCATCGCCCGGAGCCGGGCGCCAACCACCTCGATGGGATGCTCCTTTTCCTTCCGCACCACGGTGTTGAACGTGGGACGGCCCACCATGTTCTCGTTGATCCACTCGCTCGCGAACTTTCCGGTCTGGATGTCCTTGAGGATGCCCCGCATCCGCTCGCGCGTCCCCTGATCGATGACCACCTTGCCGCGGGTGATGTCCCCGTACTCGGCCGTGTCGGACACCGAGTAGCGCATCATCGTGATGCCGCCCTGGTAGATCAGGTCGGTGATCAGCTTCACCTCATGGAGACACTCGAAATAGGCCAGTGCCGGCTGATAGCCCGCCTCGCACAAGACCTCGAACGCCGCTCGGATGAGCTCTGTGATTCCACCGCAGAGCACCGCCTGCTCGCCGAAGAGATCGGTTTCGGTCTCCTCCTCGATAGTGGTCTCGATGATGCCCGCCCGGGCGCAACCCACCCCCTTGCCGTAGGCCAGCGCATAGTCTTTCGCCTTGCCGGTCGCATCCTGGAAGACGGCCAAAAGACCGGGAACGCCCCGTCCGTCCTCGTACTGGAAACGCATGGTGTGCCCCGGGCTCTTCGGGGCGATCATGAACACATCGAGACCCTTGGGCGGAATGATCTGCCCGTAGTTCAGGTTAAAACCGTGGGCCACGACAAGGGCATCACCTTCCTTCATGTTCGGCTCGATATCGTTCCTCCAGATCGCCGCCTGGAGATGGTCTTGGGTCAACATCACCACCATGTCGCCCGCCTTGGCCGCCTCGGCAGTCTCCATCACCTCGAGACCGTCGTCCTCGGCCTGCTGCCAGCGGGGAGAGGACTTGCGGAGACCCACGACGACGTTCGCCCCGCTGTCCTGAAGGTTCAGCGCGTGCGCCCTGCCCTGGCTTCCATAGCCGATGACGGCGATAGTCTTGTTCTGAAGCAGATTCAAATCGGCATCGGCGTCGTAATAGATTTTCAGATCCTTCAACAACTCTTCACTTGCGGTCATGGCCCGCGGCCCTCCCCGAAAAAAACGCGCGGCCGCTTGAAACGGCCGCATTGCATACCCGATACCGGGGGTATCCCCCTGAAATGACGCCTCAATCTAGGAGGCGCGGAAAAAAGTGTCAAGGGAAGTCGCCCGGAATCCGGCAAAACGCAGCTTGACACATCCACGGCCGAATCCCTTACTCTCTTTCAGTGCCTCGGAGTATCTACTCACTCACGCCAGAAAGCGGGAGGTTTCGTGAAGACGCAGCCAGTAACCGGTTTTTGCGCCAAAACCATCGGCCGGAGCCTCCGCGCCGGCCTTACCCTCGCCCTCGCGCTTCTGTATTTCCTGGCCCCCGCCCCCGGAGAAGCCGCCCGAAAGGTCACCCTCGCCCTCAACTGGCTCCCCGGTGGGACCCACGTCCCCTTCTATTACGCGTTGCATGGGGGATACTACAAAAAAACGAACCTCGACGTCTCTATCGTCATCGCCCAGGGAAGCCACAAGGCCCTCGATCTGCTCCAGGCCGGGAAAGCCCACTTCGCCCTTGCCGAGGCGGCCGAGCTGTTCGTTCACCGCCTTCGCGGCATGGACACCCTCGGGGTCATGGTTTACTTCCAGGATTCGCCGAACGCCGTCTTTTCGCTCAAGGGCAGCGGCATTCGAGGGTTCCGCGATCTGAAATCCAAAAAGATCGCCGCGCCGCGGGCTTCTTTTCCGCGCATTATTTTTCCCGGCCTGCAACCGCAAACGGGTCTCGACCCCGCCCAGGTACTCTGGCAGAACCTGCGCCCGGAGAGCCTGCTTCCCGCGCTCATCTCCGGACAGGTGGACGCTGTGGTCAGCTCCACGATTGCGGCCTATCAATACCATGAAGCCGCCCGCCTCGCGGGCAAAAGCATCGCCGTCTTTCCCTATGCCCGCGCCGGGCTGAATCCCTATTCCTTGCTGCTCAACACGAAGGACAGCCTTGTGGAAAAGCAGCCCGAACTCGTCCGCGACTTCATCCGGGCCACGGCAGAGGCCCTGGCCGCCGCGATCGAGCAGCCCCGAAAGGCCCTAAGCACGTTTCTCCAAGTCAACCCCGAGCTGGGCGAGAAGCGCATCGCCGCCGAATGGAGCGCCGCCCTCGCCCTGACGTACCCGGCAAGCGCACGCCATATCGGCCTGGGTCTTTTCGACAGAAAAAGAATGGAAAACATGAAGGCGCTGCTGATCCAAACCCGGAAACTGAAGATCGAAACGCCCATCTCTCACTACTTCACCAACGATCTTCTGCCCCGGCTCCGGCCGGTTCCCGGCAACCTGTAGCTCCATCCCGGCGAAAAAAAACCGGGGAGCCTTTCGGCCCCCCGGCGAATTCCAAGAAACAGGTTATTCAGATTGCCGTGATCGCCGAACGGGTAACGCCCCGGAAGGCGATGGCGATCTCCTCCGCGGCCCGCGCCGCCGCTTCGGCCGCCTCCTGCGCCATCGCCCAGCTCTGCTCGGAAAAGTGCCGGGCCGACTCCGAGGCCCGATCCTTCGCCTCGGAGGCCATGGCGGATGCCTGGGCAGCGAATTCCGCGGCCTCGGCCGCTCCGACCTTCGCCTGCTCCACCGCCGTCATCGCCATGTCCTTTGCGCTCTCGAGCATCTTCCGAACGGCATGGTCGAGCCTCTCGAACGAGAAGCTCTCACCCCGCGTGTGCCGGGCCGCTTCTTTTGCGTGCTGTAACGCGGTTTCGGCGGCTTCCAGCGCCATTCGCGCCGATTCCTTGGCCGCCTCGTAGGCGTCCGTCACGCTGCTCATCTGCGGAACCTCGATCGGAACCGTCGGGTCCGTGAGGGTGTGAAGCGTCAGGCCCGCACCCATGGCCTCCGCCCGCTCATCGGCCAGCTTGAGGGCCTCATCGTCCACCATGATGTCCACCCGGCGGGCGACGACCTTCATTCTCGGTTCCATCACCTTCCAGGCCAGCCCGAAAAATTCCATGATCTTGATCATCCGGTAAGTCATATCGAACTCGAACCAGCGCTGTCCGTGGGCGGCCGAGCGCTGATCGGCGTGGTGGTTATTGTGCCAGCCCTCGCCGAAGGCGAGCAGGCCGACCCACCAGCTGTTCGTGCTGTCCTCGTCCGTCTGGTAATTCCGGTAACCCCATATGTGCGTGGCGGAATTGACGAACCACGTCGCATGCCAGAGCACGACAGTCCGCAGCAGGACGCCCCAGACGACCCACGAGAGCCCCAGGCCCCCGTACATCTCGCCGGCGATGTAGATCAGCCCCGCCGTCGCCACGTAGAGCGTAAAAAAGTGGCGATCGAAAAAGCGCTGGACGGGATCTTTGTGCAAATCCTTCGCAAAGCGGCAATACTCCTCGTACTCGTGCGCACCCGGCAGCGTGACGAACAGCCACCCCGCGTGCGCCCACAGGAAATTCACGAGCGGGGAGTGCGGGTCCGGCTCATGGTCGGCTTCCTTGTGGTGGATGCGGTGCGTGGCTGTCCACTGAATCGGGCCGCTCTGAAGCGACAGACAAGCAAAGTACGTCAAAAGATACTCGACCCATTTGTATGTCTGGAAACTCCGGTGGGTCAGAAGACGATGGTACGACATCGTCACGCCGAACATTCCGGCCAGATAATAAAGGACGACAAAGAGGACAAGCCCCGAAGTGCTGTAATACTGGGGATCGAGCGCGAGGAGGGCGGCGAGATGGATAGCGCCAATCACAAAAACCGTCGGCCACATAATGCGCCGCTCTTCCTTCCGGTGGACCGCCAAGCGCCGACGCTCGCGTGTTGCCACAAAA
>JAQBZT010000069.1 GCA_027622355.1 bacterium
AAAACATGCTCGAGGGGATGCACCACATTTCGGTGGCGGTGGACGATCTGGAAGAGGCCCGGGATTTTTACGCGGGTCTTCTGGAACTCGCCGAGATCGAGCGGCCCCCGTTACCGAATCCGGGCTACTGGTTCCAGGCCGGCGCCTGCCAGCTGCATTTGACCGAACGCCCGCCCGAGGCGCGCGGGGGAGTGGTTCCGGGTACTGGCGCGGGCGAAACGCATTTCGCGTTTGCGGCGAAGGACGTCGAACCTGTGAAAAGGCGACTTGAGACGGCCGGTGTCGAAGTGCGCGATGGGATCAATTCCGCAATCGGCCTGCGCCAGCTGTTTTTCCGGGACCCTTCCCGCAACTTGGTCGAGGTGTTCGGCAACTTCTGACTTTTTTTGCATCGGTACAACCATGAGCGAGCGGTTATTCCACCAAGTGGCCATTGTTCCCTGGCGGGAGGGAGTGAAGGGGCCCGACATTCTCCTTGTCTCGACCCGCGAGGGCGCCGAGGTTGGGGAGGAGCGGTGGGTGCTTCCGCAGGGAGGTATCGAGCCGGGCCAGACGCCGGTACAGGCGGCGGCGGAGGAGGCCTGGGAGGAGGCGGGCGTCGAGGGGATGGTCGAGCCGGTATCCTTCACAGGGTTCGATTATGAAATCGGGGCGGGGAGATGCCGGGTGGCGGTTCACCGCCTGCAGGTCCGGAAGGAAGCGCCGAGCTGGCCGGAAA
Organism: bacterium; assembly: GCA_027622355.1. NCBI lineage: Bacteria > bacterium. The sequence goes on from JAQBZT010000069.1 coordinate 719, forward strand.
AGGACAAAGGGGTCGGAAGTGGCTGCCGCACGCCCAGGCGGTGGAGGCCATATCCGGCGAGGTGCTCCGGGGGGTTCTTTCCCGCTTTTGATCTGCGGATGCGGTTGAAATACATGGATTTTCGTGGATCGCTCCGCGGAGCGGTTCCCTGGCGCGGTCGGTCGTATTATGGTGCACTCATTGCATTCATGACTTTGGGCTCATGACTTTGGGCTGGTATGACTTCGGGTAGGGGCGGGTGGGAGAATCACCGCATCCGAGGGGATGGTATGACCTGATTTCCTGTTTTCTGGGGCGGCATGATCTGATAAAAGAGCCGTTTTTTTTACCCAAATGTGGTATGGTTAAGCATACATCGGGAAACATAGCGGTCTTTTACGGGTTAGGTATAAAGCGAGACCATATGGGTTTGGTCTCATTTTGTTTTTACAGTGATAAGTTTGGGATCGCACACATAGAGAGGAGCAAAAACGAATGAAAATTGCGCGTTGGACCTCATGGGGCGTTGTTCTTTTGCTTGCCGTGGCTGTGGCGGGATGCACCGGCGGCGGGGTCTTTGATGAGCTTTCCGGGGTCGTGGGGGCCAAAAGCGAGACCGTCCTGGCACGGAAGAAGCTGATGAAGAAGCAGGGTGGTCTGATGAAGCAGATCGTCACGGCGTCCAAGGGCGAGGGCTATGCGGCGTTCTCGCTGTTGCGGAGCGGCGCGATGGACATGGCCGCCGCGGCGAAGAAGATTCCCGGCGCCTTCGCGAAAGAGGATCTGACCCCTCCGACGACCGCCCTGGCCAAGATTTGGACCGAGAAGAGCACGTTCGATCAGGGGGCCGCAAATCTCGCCTTCTCGGCGCAGATTCTCCTCACTGCGGTCGAGAACAACGACAAGGCCGGCATCGCCAACGCCGTGAAGACGGTGGGCGCCAACTGCGGAAAATGCCACAAGGCGTACCGGGTGCCGCCGAAGAAGAAGATGATGAAGAAGTAGTTTCGCCGCAAGGACTTTCTGAAAGTGCCCCGGCCATCTCGGCCGGGGCACTTTTTTTTTGTGGACGCCCGGGCGGGATTAATCTTCTCCTTTTCGGTGTTTTAGGGGGTGACAGCAGTTTTACCACTTTTTTCCAGTGGTGAAGGGTGCGGACTTTGCCCATATGGGGAGATGTCCAAATGATGTGCGCGAGAAAAATGTTCCGTTCGACAAGCTTTTTGGCCGTGATCGCGGCCTCGGGTCTGCTCGCCGGGTGCGCGACTTCCGGCCCGAGCCTCGTCCATCAGACCGGCAAGAAACTGCCCGGCGCCAGCCCTTTTCAGCACGGCGCCCGTATCACCCAGGAAGGCTCGATGAGCACGATGGGTGACCTCAAGGCGCTTCGCGGCAAGCACGCCAAGGGTCTGCAGTGGACCTCGGCGGATGAGGCCTTCCGGGCGGCGTTTGGTTTTTAGGAGCAAAGCGCAGTCCACGATACGCGCCCCGGCCATCTCGGCCGGGGCATTTTTTTGAAGAATAATCGCCGTTTTCTCTTCTTGACAAGAATCCAACCCCGCCGGAAGATTGAATGCCGTGCCGTGCGGGGGGCTTCGGTGCCCGTGCGCTTATGGAGAAAATGTGATGCGCGAGGAATTTCCGGACATCTCCTTTGAAGACAAATACGCCGAGGAAGCGCGCCTGAATCCGGAGCTTCGCCGCGCCATTCGGCTGATGGAGCAGGCGGCCAAAGCCCACAAGGGCAAGGACATCGAGAAAGCGATTGAGCTTTATCGGGAGTCGATCGCTTTTTACCCCACCGCCGACGCCCACACCTACCTCGGCTGGATGTACAGCTTTCAGGAAAGATACGAGGAGGCGATCGAAGAGTGCCACCAGGCCATCGAGACGGACGATGAGTTCGGAAATCCCTACAACGACATCGGCTCCTACCTCATCAAGCTGGACGAGGAGGACGCGGCCCTCGAGTGGTTCCAGAAAGCCAAAACCGCTCCCCGCTACACACCCCGTCATTTCCCTTACATGAACCTGGGGCGCCTCTACCTGAAGCGGAAAAAGTATGGCAAGGCGCTCGGCGAATTTTACAGAGCTGTCCAGCTCGCGCCGGAGGAGCAAGTGCTCCGCAACCAGGTCCGCGACCTGGTGGGCCTCCTGAACTGACCGGGTTCTTGCTCTTGCCCCTCCGTTGACCCCTTTCGCTCAAATCCTTAGACTCAGCCCGTGCCGCGGGGAGTGCCCCGCTTTTTTTCCGCCGGTTTTCGCTGTTTTTCGGGGCGATTGAAAAGGATCCTCTTGTTTTCCTCCGACTATCTCCAGCAACTGGCCATCGCGATTCCGGCCATCCTCCTGGCGCTGACCTTTCATGAGGTGGCCCATGGGTGGATTGCCGACAAGCTGGGGGACCCCACCGCCCGGCTGATGGGAAGGCTCAGCCTCAACCCCATTGTCCATCTTGACATGATGGGGACGCTGGCTTTCGTAATTTCGATGGCGGCAGGCGTCGGGTTCGGCTGGGCGAAGCCGGTGCCGGTCGATCCGCGCCATTTTCAGCACCCGCGCCGCGATATGATGTGGGTGGCGCTCGCGGGGCCGGTGACGAATTTCCTGCTCGCTATCGTGAGCGGGCTGATCTTAATACTGATGCGGCGGTTCGGGCTTGATGCCGGAACGATCAGTTATCCGCTCTCGCTCATGTTGCAGATGGGTTTCGTGGTGAACACGGCGCTGGCGGCTTTCAACCTGATTCCGATTCTGCCTTTTGACGGCGGGCGCATTCTCAACGGGCTGCTTCCGCCGCGGCTGTCCTGGCAGTATAGTCAGCTGGAGCCGTACGGATTTTTCATCGTTCTGGGGCTGATCCTGGTGGGCGGTCTCCGCTGGATCATGGGGCCGATCTACCTCACACTCCGGTCGGCGGAGTTGGCCATCATCCGGAATATTCTGAGCCTTCCCGGGCTTTCCTGAGCGGGAGAAGGTGGGGCGCGGAGGTTGTGAACGGCATCGGAAAGAAGAAAATCCGGTTTCTCTCGGGCGTCCAGCCCTCGGGAAAGCTTCACCTGGGGAACTACTTCGGCGCGCTGCGCCAGCACATCGCCCTCCAGGACGAGGGCGAGGCCTACTACTTCATCGCCAACTACCATGCGATGACCACCGTTCAGGATCGGAAGCTCTTGGCCGAGCGGACGCACGATGTGGCCCTCGATTACCTCGCCCTGGGCCTCGATCCGGGAAAGGCCGTCTTTTTCCGCCAGTCGGATGTGCCCGAGGTGGTGGAGCTGGCCTGGATGCTCGGCACGGTGACGGGGAAGGGGCTGCTCGATCGGGCGACGAGCTACAAGGACAAGGTCCAGCGGGGCATCGCCCCCTCGGTGGGTCTTTATTACTATCCCGTCCTTATGGCGGCCGACATTCTCATCTACCGCTCGAACGTGGTGCCGGTGGGCGAGGATCAGATCCAGCACATCGAGATGACGCGCGACATGGCCCAGGCGTTCAATGGCATGTATGGGGAGATTTTCCCGATCCCCGACCATCGGCTCGACGCCGGCGCCAAGGTGCCCGGCATCGACGGGCAGAAGATGAGCAAGAGCTACGACAACACCATCGAGATATTCCAGGAGGGGAAGGCGCTCCGGAAAAGGGTGATGTCCGTCGTGACCGACTCCACCCCGCTGGAAGACCCGAAGGATCCCGAAAAGTGCAACGTCATCGCGCTGTATCAACTGATGGCGAGCGAGGCCGAGGTCGCGGAGATGAAGGCGCGCTACCGCGCGGGCGGTTTCGGATACGGGGATGCGAAGAAGGCGCTCATCGAGAAGATTGACGCCCATTTTGGCCCATTTCGCGAAGAGCGCAAGCGTCTGGCGGCCGATCCGGGATTTGTGGAAAAGGTGCTGACAGAGGGCGGGGCACGCGCCCGCGCCGAGGCGGGGAAGACCATGCGGCTGGTCCGCGAGGCGGTGGGGATACCCTCCCGGTCCGTGGACGCCGCCGGAGCGTAAAAAAGGGATGACGGTGGACTACAAGCAACTGCTCAACCTGCCGAACACGGTTTTCCCGATGAAGGGGACCCTTCCCCAACGCGAGCCCGAGCGCCTCAAGGCGTGGGAGGAAGCCGATCTGTACGGAAAGCTGCGCGAACAGTCGGCCGGAAAGAAAAAATACATCCTCCACGATGGCCCCCCCTACGCGAACGGCCACATCCACATGGGAACGGTGCTGAACAAAATCCTCAAGGACATCGTGGTCAAGTCGAAGCAGATGGCGGGCTTCGATGCCGCCTATGTCCCGGGGTGGGACTGCCACGGCCTTCCCATCGAGCATCAGGTGGACAAGGAGCTCGGGAAGAAGCGCTTCGAGGTGAGCGCGGTCGAAAAGCGGCGCATGTGCCGCGCGTACGCCGAGAAGTTCATCGACATCCAGCGCGAGGAGTTCAAACGCCTCGGGGTGCTGGGGGACTGGGACAGGCCTTACCTCACCATGGGTTACGGCTACGAGGCCGATATCGTCCGCGAGCTGGCCCGCTTCATGGAAAAAGGAAGCGTCTACCTCGGGCTCAAGCCCGTCCACTGGGCCCCCGGCCTGCGGACGGCGCTCGCCGAGGCCGAGGTCGAGTACGAGGAGATCACCACCAAGAGCATCTATGTGCGCTTTCCTCTGAGCGATGCGCAAGCTGCCGCGTGGGAAGAAAAAATCCCCGCCCTGAAGGGAGTGCTCAAGGGGCAGCGAGCGAGCGTTCTCATCTGGACGACCACTCCCTGGACGCTTCCGGCCAACCTCGCCCTCGCCTTCAACGGCGCGCTCGAGTACGGCGTCTTCCGCGCGGGGGATGAGCTGCTGATCTTCCACGAGTATTTTCTCCCCGGCCTCGCGGCCATGGCCGAGAAGGAAGGCGGGGCGCCTTCTTTCGAGAACGTGGCGACCTTCCCCGGGGGCGCGGCCGAGGGTCTCGCCGCGCGCCACCCCTGGATCGACCGCGACGCCATCACCGTTCTCGCCGATTACGTCACCCTCGAGCAGGGAACCGGCGTCGTTCACACCGCCCCCGGCCACGGGCGCGAGGACTATGAAACCGGCCTGAAGTACGGTCTCGAGGTCTACAGCCCGGTGGACGATGACGGCTGCTTCACCTCCGAGGTCGAGCACTTCGCCGGCAAGTTTGTCTTCGACGCAGACCCGAGGATCATCGAATTGCTCCGCGAGCGGAGGATGCTCTTTGCCGTCGAGGACTATACCCATCCCTATCCGCACGACTGGCGGAGCCACCGGCCCACCATCTTCCGCGCCACCCCGCAGTGGTTCATCTCGATGGAGCAGAATGATTTGCGGAAAAAGGCGCTCGAGGAGATCCGCAAGGTGGCCTGGGTGCCTCCCTGGGGAGAGGAGCGCATCTTCAACATGATCGAGAACCGCCCCGACTGGTGCATCTCGCGTCAGCGTTCCTGGGGCGTCCCGATCGTCGCGTTTCATTGCGAGGGTTGCGGCGGGGCCGTCATTGACGCGAAGGTGGTGAACCGCGTGGCGGACATGATGGGCGAGAGCGGCGCGGACATCTGGTTCGAGAGGTCGGCGAAAGAGCTTCTGCCCGAACATTACGAATGTTCCAAATGCGGCGGGGCGGACTTCCGCAAGGAGACCGACATCCTCGATGTGTGGTTCGACTCCGGGGTGAGCCAAGCCGCCGTTCTGGAGCGGCGCGCGGATCTGACCTGGCCCTGCGACATGTATCTCGAGGGGAGCGATCAGCACCGCGGCTGGTTCCACAGCTCGCTCCTCGCGGCCGTCGGCACGCGCGGGGCCGCCCCCTACCGGGAGGTGCTCACCCACGGCTATGTGGTGGACGGCAAGGGCAAGAAAATGAGCAAGAGCCTCGGCAACGCGATGGCGCCCGGGGAGATTATTCAAAAGTACGGGGCCGAGGTACTCCGCCTCTGGGTGGCAGGGGAGAACTACCGCGAGGATATCCGCATCTCGCCGGAGATCCTTACCCGGATGGCCGAGGCCTACCGGCGGATCCGCAACACCTGCCGCTTCCTCCTCGGCAACCTGCGCGATTATGGAGTGTTCCGGCCCGAGCGCGACATCGTTCCCCTCGCCGAGCGGCCCGAGATCGACCGGCTCATCATCAGCCGCCTCGATCGGCTCATCGAGCGCGTCCGCAAGGCGTATGACGAGTACGAGTTTCACATCGTCTATCACGCGCTGAACAACTTCTGCGCGGTGGACCTCTCTTCCTTTTATCTCGATGTGATCAAGGATCGGCTCTACATTTCGCTGCCGGATGGGCACGAGCGGATGTCGGCGCTGAGCACCCTCCACGAGATACTGGATGTGCTGCTTCGCCTGATGGCCCCGATTCTCACGTTCACCGCGGAGGAGTGCTATGAGCTCACCCCCCGCCACTATGGGGAGAGCATTCACATGGTGCCCTTCCCGGAGACGGACCCGTCCCGGCACGACCCCGCGCTCGAGGCGGCCTGGGAGCCGCTCATCCGCGTCCGCGGCGAGGTGCTCAAGGCCCTCGAGGAGGTGCGGCAAAGCGCGGGCAAGGGCGGCGGCAGCTCGCTCAACTACCAGGTGCGCGTCTATGCGCCGGAGGGGCTGCGGGAGAAGCTCGCTCCGCTTGCCGGACAGATGGAGGATGTCTTCATCGTATCGGGTGCAGAGCTCGCGCCCGATGGCGCGGCCCCCGTCGGCGCCTATGCGGGCGAGGAGATTTCCGGCCTCTCGGTCGAGGTCCTCGAGGCGAAGGGGCGGAAGTGCGCCATGTCCTGGAAGGTCAAAGAGGATGTCGGTTCCGACCCCCGCTTCCCCGATCTGTCGGCTCGCTGCGCACGGATCGCCGCGGAACTTTTGCCGTGACGCCGAGAAGTCGAATGGGGATTTTCTTCACCTGGGGTGCGCTCATTGCCCTCGCCGATCAGATCATCAAGCAGGTCATTACCGCGAGATTTATTCTGGGCGAGAGCCTGATCCTCATTCCGGGGTTTCTGGACTTCACCCATGTCCGGAACCGGGGCGGGGCCTTCGGCATCTTCGGCGGGCTGCCGCCCGTGTGGGGCCAGGCCTTTTTCATCACCGCGACGCTCGCCGCACTCATCTTCGTTTTTTGTCTCTACCGTTCGCATTCCACGGCCCATCCTGCCGGCAGGGCGGCCCTCGTTATGATCTTCGGCGGCGGGGGCGGCAACCTGATCGATCGCGTCCTCTGGGGCGAGGTGATCGACTTCGTGGACATCTACTACGGCGCCTATCACTGGCCGGCGTTCAATCTGGCGGACAGCTGCATCACGGTGGGCGTGATCCTTCTTGCGCTCGACATCTTCCGCCGGCCCGCGGAAGCCGACGGCGGCGCGGCAGATTCTTCGTCCGGGGCATGAACGCGGCGGCCGAACGCATCGAACTCGTCTGCGATGACGGCGCTCCGCGCCTGGACGCCTACCTGGCCGCGCAGCTTCCGCAGTTCTCCCGGTCGCGGATTCAAAATCTCATTCGCGAAGGACATGTCCGCGTGGCGGGGATGCCCGCCCTCAAGAGCGGCGAACGTGTTGAGGCGGGCATGTGCATCGAGATCGATGTCCCGCCCCCCGAGCCGCTCACACTCGCACCCGAGGACATCCCCCTCGAGATTCTTTTTGAGGACACCCATCTGCTGGTCGTGGACAAACCGCCGGACATGGTCGTTCATCCGGGCACGGGCGCGCGGGGCGGGACCTTGGTCGCGGCGCTCCTGCACCACTGCCGGGGGCAGCTCTCCGGCATCGGCGGGGTCGAGCGCCCCGGCATCGTCCACCGCCTCGACAAGGACACCTCGGGACTGCTGGTCGTCGCCAAGACCGACGCCGCCCACCGGCGGCTCTCGGCCGATCTCAAGGCGCGGCAGATCAGACGGAGCTACTTCGCCATCGTGCGCGGCGTTCCGGCTCCGGCGGAGGGGACGATTGACGCCCCGATCGGGCGCCACCCCCGGCACCGGACCGAGATGACGGTGCGCGAGGGCGGCCGCACGGCGATCACCCATTACAAGGTGAGGGAGCAATTCGATGGGGCTGCGCTTCTGGAGGTCAATCTCGAAACCGGGCGCACCCACCAGATCAGGGTGCATCTTCGCCACATCGGCCATCCCGTCCTGGGCGATCCGATCTACGGCGGGGCGCGCCTCTCCAAGGAGGGGCGGAGGCGAAAGCGCGCCGGCGATCCGCTCGATGCGCTGATCGGCCGGCAAGCCCTCCACGCCTTCCGGCTGGAGTTCGTCCATCCGGTATCGGGGGAGCCCTGCGTCTGCGAGTCGGGCCTCCCCTTTGACATGGAAGAGGTCCTTGCCGCGCTTCGGGGAAGCCCGGCGGGGGGAAGGTGAGCCGCTCCCTCGCCTTGCCGTTTCCGCCGGGGCTGTGCCATAAGCGAAGAAGATATACATTTACAAAAGGAACGAAACCGGAACTTTCTCACCGGAGAGACGACATGAGAGAAGTGGTGATCTTGAGCAGCGTCCGGACGGCGGGCGGCGCCTTCGGTGGTGCGCTCAAGTCCTTTACCGCCCCCGAGCTGGGGATTTTGGCCGCCCGGGAGGCCATTCGAAGGTCCGGGATCGCGCCCGGGCATTTCGATGAGGCCATCTTCGGGAACGGCTGGCAGGCGGGGGTCGGCCCCAACAGCGCCCGCCTGATCAGCGTCGGGTCGGGCCTCCCGAATGAGGTGCCCGCCTACACCGTCAACAAGCGCTGCGGTTCGAGCATCAAGACCGCCGCGCTGGCGGCCCAGGCCATCCGCGCCGGGGACGCCGGCGTGGTTCTCGCCGGCGGGGCCGAGAGTACGACGAACGTTCCCTATATCCAGCCGGGTGCCCGGTGGGGCAACCGCTTCGGGCACGCCGAGTTTCTCGATCTCATCTACAAGGACGGCTACATGTGCCCGCTCGCGGGCGAGCTCATGGGGGTGACCGCGGAGAATCTTGTGGAGAAGTACAACATCTCCCGCGAAGAGCAGGACGACTTCGCGGCCGAGAGCCAGGGGAAGGCGATCGCCGCACTGCAGGGCGGGCGGTTCGCGTCCGAGACCGTTTCCGTCGAGATCAAGGGGCGGAAGGGAGAAGTGACCCTTTTCGAAAAGGACGAGACGCCCCGCGAAGGGGTTTCGGCCGAGCAGCTCTCCCGCCTCAAGCCGGTTTTTCACGAAACCGGCTCGGTGACGGCGGGGAACTCCTGCAGCCAGGCGGACGCCGGCTCCGCTTTGGTGCTTGCCGCCCGCGAGCGTGCCGAGGAGCTGGGGGCCAAGCCCATCGCGGTGCTGCGCGGCTACGCCTCGGCGGGCGTTGAGCCCAAGCACATGGGGCTGGGTCCGGTGCCGGCCATCCCGAAGGCGCTGAAAATGGCGGGCCTCGCGCTCGAGGATATGGATCTCATCGAGGTCAACGAGGCGTTCGCGGCCCAGGTCATTGCCGTCGAGCGCGAGCTCAAGTGGGATCGCCGGAAGCTGAACGTCCATGGCGGCGCCATTGCGCTCGGCCACCCGGTCGGGGCGACGGGCGCGAAGCTGATCGCCACTTGCCTGAGTGCGCTGGAGCAGCGCGGCGGGGAGCTGGGCGTGGTGAGTGCCTGCATCGGCGGCGGCCAGGGGGTGGCCGTCGTTCTGCAGCGCGTGGCCTAGGCGGAAAGAGGAAGCGGCATCATGGAAGTGAAAAAAGCTTTCATCCTCGGCGCCGGAACCATGGGGGCCGGCATCGCCCAGGTGTTCTCCCAGGGCGGCATCCCGGCCGTGCTGACGGACATGCGCCGCGAGATCGCCGATCGGGCGATCGAAGGCCTCGGGGCGCGCCTCGCGCGCCGCGTCGAGCAGGGGAAGATG
>JAQBZT010000070.1 GCA_027622355.1 bacterium
AACCATGAACTCCGCTCGCCCCTCAACGCCGTCATCGCCTTCAGCGACGTCTTGCTCCTCGAGTCCTCCGATCAAGCCATCCGCGATTACGCCATGAAGATCAAAACATCCGGCCAATATCTCGCCCAACTTATCGAGGATCTTCTCGATTTCGACCGGATCGAAGCGGGAAAAGTCCGTCTCGAATACCGGAACACCGACATCAATCAGCTGGTCGCCTCTACCCTGGACATGCGCCGGGATCAACTGCCGAAGAGCTTCACCATCGAAAACCATCTGGACCCCGGCTGCAGGGAAATCCCTTGCGACCCGATACGCATCAAGCAAGTGTTGACAAACCTGATCGACAACGCCATCAAATATTCCCCCAACGGCGGAACGATCCGGATCGAAACCCGGCCCTCCGGGCCGGACATCCATGTCTTGGTCCGGGATGAAGGCATCGGGATTCCCGTAAATGAAATCGAATCGATCTTCGAGCGCTTCCGCCAGCTCGAGGGCGGCTATACGCGCCGGGCCGGCGGATTGGGGATCGGCCTGAGCCTCGCCCACAACCTGATCACCCTGCACAAGGGAAAAATTTGGGCGGAAAGCGTGGTGGGAAAAGGAAGCACGTTCACCTTCACGCTTCCACAGTCACAGGAAACCCCCTGTGCCCCCCCCGAACCGGAAAAGAAAACATCCTCCCCCGATGCTCCCTGGAAGGACATGTCCATTCTGATCGTTGATGATATTCAGCAATATCATGAGTTGATGCGGATCTTTCTCAGAAGCGCGAAGGAGATTTTTTCCGCCTTCGACGGGCGGGAAGCCCTGGAAATATGCGTCCGGGAAAAACCTGACCTGATACTCCTGGACCTGAGAATGCCCATCATGGACGGATTCGAAACGCTGAAACACCTCAAGGACAACGCATCGCTCCGGGACCTCCCGGTGATTTCCATCAGCGCCCAGGTCCTCAAAGAGGACCGGGACAGATCCCTGCGGATGGGCGCCACAGCCTTCATCACGAAACCCTTCGATTTATCGACACTGCAGGAAGCCGTTCGAAAAATCTTCCGTTAACGCGGGACCGCTATTTGGAAACGGCGATGGCAACCGCTCCCGCCAGGGAAATCATGCCGCCGGCAACGACCCGCCAGGTGAGCCTTTCCTGTTTTCTGAAAAAGAGCCACGCAAACGCCAGAACGAAGAGAACCGAAAGGCGCGTGATGGGAACCACCGACACGAGCTCTCCGGTCTTGATGGCCGTCCAGAAGCACAGCGCCGCGAAGAGATTCACAACCCCGCCCATCACCACGCTGACGATGCTCCGCTTGCTCCATTTCCAGGCTTCATCCGGCCGCAGCAGCCTCCAGTACAGCAGCTGAACCACCGTTCCGGTCAACATGGCCACCACCAGTCCGGCAGGGACCGAGGGGGTCGCCAGAAACCCCAGCTTCCGCAGGGCCGGGGTAAACGAGAGGGAAAGCGGAGCGAGGAGGCCCACCAGATAGTAGCGGAGCGGCACTTTCGCCGCGGCTGCCACCCGCTCTTGGACGAGAAGTACCGCCCCGGAAAGAATGAGCGCCGTCCCCAGGCCGACACCGGCCCGGATGTCCTCTCCCAGAAACACGACGGCGAACACGGCGGACCAGGCCGGCATCGTCTGGGAGAGCACGTTCGTCCGGGCAAGTCCGATGTACGATATGGAATGGTACTGAAAATACCTCCCCATGAACGGCCCGAACACCCCCACCAACGCGAACCAGAAGATCCCCGTTCCGGTCCACGGGATGGGTCCTCGCGAGAAAAAAACAAGGAGGGCCCCGCCGACACTGATTATCAGATTGACGCAGACTGTCGCCGCGATCACACTCATGTGAGAGAGGGCATCCCGGTAAAATACGAGAGCGACGGCGATCAGGACCGCCGTGCCAAAAGCCAGGAGATTCGGAGGCGCCGTGTTCAGAAAGTCCATATGTGAAGGCGCCAGGAAAAGGGCATGAAAATGACCACGCGATTATGGCATGGCCCCCGCCGCCCCGCTATCACCAGACGTGCCGCCTCCCGTATGATGCGGATAAAAGTCATCGGCAAATCCATCGCGCGGAAAGGGGCGCAACGTGAATCTTGACCCGGCCACCCCCGGCCGTACCCTGTTCCCGGAGTACACGAAGATCCACTCCATGTTCACCGAGGAAATCCGCGAGGTGCCCGCGGAGGCGCTCGAGCGGACCCGGCCGGAGAAGGGCTGGGGCCACTGGTCCATCCGGGCGCAGGCCAGCCACGTCGCCTCGCTGCCCTACCGCTGGCTCCTCGGGCGGTGGGGCGCCATCCTTTTCGGCGGGAGCCTGCCCCGCGACCCCGCCCTGGCGGAATCGGGCCAGGCGGAGCGAATGCTCGATCCGGAACGCTTCCCCGAACTTGCGGACATTCTCGCCGCCATGAAGGACAGCTGCGGGATGGCCTGGGAGATCCTCGGCCGGGAAACCCTGGCCTCTCTTCAGGAGAAGGAAATTTCGCAGAAAACGCCGATGGCCCAGCGCCGCCCGCCCCAGAACGAAAGTCTGTGGGAGTGGCGGAAGAACGTCATCATGAAAACCCACGAGAGCGGCGTTCGGATGGATGCGGCCGACCCGGAGATTTTGCACTTCACCCTGGAATGGACCTTCCGCCACATTCTGTGGGAAGCCTATGCTCACCTGAAGACCGTCCAGATGCACAAGACCGCGGAGGGGCTCCCCCTGCGGGTCGAAATCTCCGAGGTGGGCTACCTCAAAACCCTGCACTGGGATTAAAAGCAAAGGGTCTAGGCGGAACGGCCGCTGGCCAGCCTGTCCGCCAAGAGGCTGATCAGGAAAATGATTGTCGCCGCCACCACCACCGAAGGCCCCGACGGCACATCCCACTGGAACGAAGCGAACACCCCGGCCAGCACCGCGAGGGCGCCGAAGAGCGAAGCCAGCGCCGCCATCTGTTCGGGCGTCCGGGCGAGCGGACGGGCCGCCGCCGCCGGAATGATCAGCAGGGAATGAACCAGCAGAATACCGATCACCTTCATCGCGATGGCGATCAGCACGGCGATGAGCAGCATGAACATCATCCGGACCTTGCCTTCGGAGATGCCCTCGGCCGAAGCCAGATCCGCGTTCACCGTAATGGCCAGAAGCGGACGCCAGAGCCACGCGAGCGCCGCCATGGCCAGCGCGCAGCCCCCGTAAATCCAGTACAGATCAGAGAGCGTAATCGCCAGGATATCGCCGAAAAGATAGCCCAGCAGATCCACACGCAGCCGCTCCATGAAACTGATTGCGATCAAGCCGAGAGAAAGCGCCGCATGGGCCATGATGCCGAGCAGGGTATCGCTCGAAAACCGCTTCTGCCGCTGCACAAGGGCGATGCCCGCCGCCGAGACAATGCAGACCACGAGAATCCCCAGCGTCACATTCACCTGAAGAAAAAAGCCGAGCGCCACCCCCAGCAGGGCGGCGTGCGACAAGGCCGCGCCGAAATACGCCATCCCCCGCCAGACGATGAAACACCCCAGCGGTCCCGCTGCGAGCGCCACCCCCAGGCCGCCGAGCAGACTTCTCCAGAGAAAACCCTCCTGCATCGCATCCCACATCAGGCGTCATCCTCATGTTCGCCATGGGCATGTTCGCCATGGGTATGATCGGCATGGTCATGACCGGCATGCCCCCCGGAGGATGTCCCCTTCTCCTTTTCGGTCACCACCTCGCCCGAGAGTCCATGATGATGATCGTGGGCGTGGGTGTAGACGGCAAAGCTCCGCGCCGACTGATCGCCGAACAGCGCCATATACTCGGGGTGCCGGCTCACCGCCTCGGGCTCGCCGGAACAGCACAGATGATGATTGATGCACACCACCTGATCGGTCGCGGCCATGACCAGATGCAGATCGTGGGAGATCATCAGGACGCCGCACCCTCTTTTCGCCCGAATCCGCGCGATGAGCTCGTAGAGTTCCGCCTGGCCGGCAACGTCCACGTTCTGCGCCGGCTCGTCCAGCACCAGCAGATCCGGATTCTGTAAAAGGGCCCGCGCGAGCAGAACGCGCTGCATCTCCCCCCCGGAGAGCACATGCACCTGCTTTTTCAGAAGGCCGGGCGCCTTCACCTCCGCGAGCGTGTGCCGGATCGCCTCCTCGGAAACGGCGTAGGGCAGGCACAGCAGCCGATGGACCGTCATCGGAAGAACCGGATCGATCCGGATCTCCTGCGGAAGGTAGCCGACGCGAAGGCCGGGCCGCTTGCGCACCTCACCGGCATCGGGGGCGAGCAGGCCGAGAAGAATCCGGACAAGGGTCGTCTTCCCCGCCCCGTTCGGACCGATCAGGGAGACGATCTCCCCCGGCCGGATCGCGATGTCCACGCCGGCCAGGGCGGGATTCCCGTCGAAGGATATCCACACCCCCCTCGCTTCTATCAGGGGCTCGGGGTTCTCCGGGCGGCTCATGTCGCGCGCGCTCCCTTCCGGCAGCGGGGACAGAGACCCTGAATTTCCACGATGGGAGCGTCCACCTCGAAGCGCGCATCCCGGGCGGCGGAAACGATGGCGTCCCCAATCTTCTCATCGTGCAGCTCCGCCACCGTTCCGCACACGCTGCAGATGAGGAACTGGGCGCTGTGGGGCGCCCCCGGCCATCCGCACCCGGCATAGGTATTGATGCTGGCGAGGCGATGGACGAAGCCCTGCCGCATGAGAAATTCGAGGGCGCGGTAGACCGAGATGGGCGCGAGGCGCGCCGCGCCGGCGTTCATCCGCTCGAGAATGGCGTACGCCCCCACGGGAGAGTGGCTCTCCCAGAGAATCTCGAGAACGGCGCGGCGCCTGCGCGTCAGCCGCGTGCCCCGGGCGGCGCAGATCGCCTCCGCCCGCCGGAGCGCCACCGCCACGCAGGCGGCATGGTCATGATCGGTGGCGGGAAATTCGCCCTGGACCGCCGGCTGCCGCATGAGAAATTCACCTCCTGTAGAGTAAAGACAATAGATATGTTATAACATTTCATTATGTGGCGCAAAACCCTCTATCGTGTTGAAAAAAAACTGATACCTCTCCTCACGGCAGGGTGCCTGCTTTTGCTTTTTGGCCCTGAAAAGGCCGCCGCCGCGCCCCGCGTGGTGGCGAGCATCAAGCCCGTTCATGCCCTCGTGGCCGGGGTGATGGAGGGCGCCGGGGCGCCCCGGTTGCTGATCGGGGGCAGCGCGTCGGCGCACACCTATTCGCTGCGCCCCTCGCAGGCACGCGCCCTCCAGCAGGCCGGCATCGTCTTCTGGGTGGGCGAGGAGCTCGAAACCTTCCTGGTCCGCATCCTGAAGAGCCTGCCCCGGGGGGCTCGCGTCGTTTCGCTTTTGAAAGCCCCCGGCCTGAAGCGCCACCCCACCCGGGAGGGCGGGATGTGGGAGCAAGATGCGGATCATGATGACGGCGGAAAAAAACATCCCGCCCGCGAAGAGATCGACCCGCACATCTGGCTCAACCCGGAAAACGCCCGGGCGATGGTCCGCCGGATCATCGAGGTGCTGCAAAAAACCGACCCCAGAAACGCCGGGCGCTACGCCGAAAACGGAGCGCGCCTCTCCCGCCGCATCCGGGCGCTCGAGGCGGAGATCGGGGCCCGCCTCCGGCCGCTCCGCGCCGCGCCCTTCGTCGTCTTTCACGACGCCTACCAGTATTTCGAAAGGCACTTCCAGCTTCGGGGCGTGGGGAGCATCGCCGTCTCCCCCGATCGGCGCCCGGGCGCCCGGCGGATCCTCCAGATTCGAAGGAGACTGCGGGCGGCTCCCTCGATGTGCCTTTTCTCCGAGCCCCAGTTCTCCCCGGGCATCGTAGACACCCTGATCGCGGGAACCCCCACGCGCACCGGGGTTCTCGATCCGCTGGGGGTGGATGTTCCGCCCGGGAAGGAAGCTTACTTCGCCATCATGCGGAATCTGGCGGATGCCTTCGTCCGCTGCCTCTCGGGCGGCAAGGGAGCGGGGCGGTAAAAAAACGGGCCGGATTTTCTCCGGCCCGATCAAAGCTGGTCGGGGCGGCCGGATTCGAACCGGCGACCCCCTGCTCCCAAAGCAGGTGCGCTACCAGGCTGCGCTACGCCCCGTTGAATTCCGATTCTTGTGTATCAGATTTCCGGCAGATACAAAACGCGCAGCGCTTCTCTGAGGGAGGCGCCCTTGGGCTCCGCCGTGGAAATCGCCGCGCAGCTTGCGCTTCCGTTTTCCTCGAACGCGGCTTCCTGCGCCGCCATCAACTCGATGCGGCCGTCGGAAACGCTGTTCCCGCGGGCCCGCCGCATCAGCCGCGCGCGCCGCTCCGCATCGGGGCAGACGCAAAGAAAGACGCCGAACCCGGCGCCCTCCCCGCGGGCCAGCCGCGCGAAGGAATCGCGATCGGCCGCCCGGGAGAAGCTCGCGTCCACGACCGCGTCGCGCCCCGCGCGCAGATCGGCGCGCGCGCGCGCCAGGAGTTCCTCGTACACCGCCTCTGTCATCCCGGGCGCGTAAATTCCCTCGCCCCAGGCCTCCGGGTGCCGCGAGTCCGGGGCCGCGCCGGCCATCTCCTTGCGGAGCACATCGGAAACATGCAGGGCGGCGCCGGTCGCCCCGGCGAGTCCGCGCGCCAGCGCCGATTTCCCCGAGGCCATCAGGCCGCAGGTGAGGATCAGCCGCGGGCGCTCGCCCGCCCCCGCCGCCCGGCGGGCCGCCTCAAAAAGCGCTGCTGAATTCTCCGCCGCCGCCCTCCGCTCGCCGGCGGCAAGTCCGGGCGATCCCGCCTTGAGAGCCTCGACCTTTCCCCGCACCAGCATCCGGTGGAGCTGATACATCGGGAGAAGGGGAAGGAGCGCCTCATCTCCTGTCCGGTCGAGATAGGCGGCCAGGAAATCGCGGGCGGCCCGCGAGTGCCCCTCCTGCCGGAGTTCCATGACCAGGCCCGCCACTTCGTGGGCGGTGTCGAGGCACCGGAAGTCGTCCCGGAAATCGATGCAGTCGAAAATCACGATGTCTTCATCGAGGAGAACGATGTGCTCGGGGCGGAGATCGCCGTGGATGTCGCGGACAAAGCCGCCTTCCGCCCGGCCGGCGATAACGCCCGCCAGCTGATCGAGCCAGCGCCCGAGCGCTTTTCTCCAGGCCGAAACCGCAGCCTCCCCCGGCCGCACATCGGCGGGCAGCGCTGAAATCTCCCCGGCGTTGCCGAGCAGCATCTCCCGGACGGCGGGAAGCGCGCCGTGGTGCGCCACACCGGGGCCGCGTTCGGCCTGAAGATGAAAACCCGCCACCCGTTCCGCCACGCGCGCCATCTCGGCCCGGCCCGCTTTTCCCGAGGCGAGGAGAACGGGAAGAAACCGCGCCGCGGGCAGCTGCCGCATCCGCAGAAGATACTCGGCCGGATCGCTCCCCCCGGCCGGGCCGCCCACACGGAGCCCGCCCTCCGCGGCATAAACGGGAACCACCTCTTCGTAAACCTTCGGGGCGAGGCGGCGGTTCAGGCGCAGCTCGCGCTCGAGTGCGGCCTTTCGCTTCGCGAGGGTGGAGAAATCGAAAAACGCGTAGGCAACCGGCTTCTTCATCTTGTAGGCGTGCGCGCCGGTGAGAAAAACGCAGCACCCGTGCGTCTGGACGACCTCAACCCTCTCCGGCGGCGGATCGTAGGCCGCCGGGTCGGACAGCAAGTCCATCATTTCGTCGAGGTTTTCGCGATCGGCCCCTTCCACTTTCCGCCCCCATTCCGTTCAGCGGCCGACCCGGTAAGAAAATTCCAGGACATCCGGAGGAAAGCCGCGAATCCGCGCCCCCTCATTTTATACATGCGTCCCCTGAAGAAACCACGCAAATCATATAATATGCTGATTTTAAAGGAATTATGGCGCTTTTCCCATCCGAAGCTCCGCCGCGGCCAGGGGGGTGTCCGTCCACCGCTGGAACGAATACAGGGCCGCGAAAAGGGCGATGGCGCCCACCTGGACCGCCCACCGGGGGCCGTCCATCCATCCGGAAACCAGCCCGGGGCGAAAGGCCGAAATGCACACCACCGCCAGCACCCCCCGCTCCCACCAGGCGCAGCTTCGCACGAAGTACCCCTGCAGGAGGGAGGCGAACGAAAACATGGCGATCAGCGCGCACAGCGATATCCAGCCGACGCGCGGGAAGCTGTCGATCCAGATAATTTCCCCTTTCGGGGTCACACTGTCGATCATCAGCAATTCGAGGTTGAAGATGAATACGAATGGAAGCACCGCCGTCCGCAGATCGTAGACAAATCCCTGAATCCCGGTCCGGATCGGGTCCGACTTCGCGATGGCGGCGGCCGCGAAGGCGGCCAGGCCCACCGGCGGCGTATCGTCCGCCAATATTCCGAAGTAGAAAACAAACAGATGCGCCCCGAGGAGCGGGATCACCAACCCGGACTTCGCCCCCAGCGTGACCAGCACGGGCGCCGTCAGGGTCGCCATCACGATGTAGTTGGCCGTCGTGGGAAGCCCCATCCCCAGTATCAGGCTCGTCAGCGCGGTCAGGAGGAGCATCAAGACCACGTTGCCCAGCGAGATGATCTCGATCGCTTCGATGAACCGGCTGCTGAGACCGGTCAGCGTCACCGTCCCCACGATGATCCCCGCGGCGGCCGTCGCCACGCCGATGCCCATCATGTTCCGCGCACCCGCCACCAGCCCCTGCCAGATCTGGCCGAAGCTCTGCGCCAGGCCCTCGAGGACCGCGTGCCAGATGCG
Organism: bacterium; assembly: GCA_027622355.1. Lineage (NCBI taxonomy): Bacteria > bacterium. Next base: position 8,732 of record JAQBZT010000070.1, read on the forward strand.
CTCTTCGAATTCATGGAAATGGGAGGCGCCGAAGAGGCCGGCCAATCGATCGAGCTTTTTTTCGCGGCGCATCTCGCCGATGACACGGACACTCGCCTCGAGCGGGCGCTGGATCACGATAATGGCCATCGTCAGAAAGATGGCGTTGAAAGCCGAGGCGATCGCCGACATGCGAAGCACCGCAAGAGTGTAAATCAGGACAAAGATCGGAAATAGAAAATGAAGCCCCCTGGCGAACGTTCGCCAGAAGGGGGGCAGCTCGTCGGGGCGGAGCGGGCGAAGATCGAGTTTCATCGCTTCCAGGTGCACCACATAAAAAAGCGCAATGTAGGAAAGAAAGGCGGGGATGACCGCCGCGCGCACCACATCGAGATAGGCGATCCCCAAAAACTCGGCCATGATGAACGCCGCCGCGCCCATCACCGGCGGCATCAGCTGGCCGTTCGTGCTGGCGGCCACCTCCACCGCTCCGGCCTTGTGGGCCGGAAAGCCGACCTTTTTCATGAGCGGAATGGTGAACGTTCCCGTCGTCGCCACGTTCGCGATGGAGGAGCCCGATACCAGGCCGGTGAGTCCCGAGGCGACGACCGCGGCCTTGGCCGGGCCGCCGCGGAACCGGCCGAGGGCGGCGAAGGCGACCTCGACGAAATAACTGGCCGCCCCGGCGCGCTCCAGTAGCGAGCCGAAAAGAACAAAGAGAAAAACGAAGCTGGTCGAAACGCCCAGCGGAACGCCCCAGATGCCGCTGTCGCTCAGGAACATGTGATCGACGACAAACTCCAGCGGAACCCCCGGATGGGCCACAAAACGCGGCATCCACGGCCCGGCGAAGGAATAGAGGAGGAAGAGGAGCGCCAGCGTCGAGAGGGCGGGCCCCAGGGCGCGGCGGGCTGCCTCGAGGAGCAAAAGGACAAACACCGCCCCCACGGCGACATCCCGGGCGATGGGAAGGCCGGAGCGCTGGACGATGCCCTCGTAGTCCCAGGCCATATAGATGGCACCGCAGGCCCCCAGGAGCGCCAGGAGAAAGTCATACCAGGGGATCGCATCGCGCGATGAGCGGGCGGGCCGGAGAAAGGCCGGGAAAACCTGCAGCGACCAGCCCAGCCACCGCGGCGTCCCGGCTTGCTTCGTCCCCGGGAAGGAGAGAAACACCATCGCGATCGCAAACGTCAGGTGAACGCTTCGGGCGATGATGGCGTTCACCGGCTCATATGCGATGAAGAGCTGGAACAGGGACCACGCCAGCCCCAGCGCCGCGATCAGCCAGCGCGTGAGGTTCTGCGGATGGCGCGGGCCGGTTTCGGCGTAGGTCGGGTCCACGGGAGATTCGCTCACCCTTCCCCCTTCCCTCGGCAGAGGATGCGCATCTCCCCGTTTGGGCGCACTGGGCGGGATGTCATTTCACCCATGCCATACGGGAATCGGCCACTGTCGAAAAAAGGGCGCTCGATCTTTACTTCCAGCCTTTTTCCTTGTAGTAGCGCAGCGCCCCCGGGTGAAGCGGCGCCGAAAGACCCTTCAGCATGTCCTCAGCCTTCAGGGTCTTGAACGCGCCGTGTGCGGCCTGAAGCTCCCCCAGCCGGCTGAAAACCGCCTTGACTACATTGTAGACCACATCGTTCGGCTCTTTGTCGTCCGTCACGAATGTCGCCTTGACGGCGTAGGTGGGAACGTCCCTGTTGACGCCCTTGTAGATGCCGCCCGGGATGACCGTCATGACGTAGTAGGGATTCTCGGAAACGAGCTTCTGGATTCCCGGAGAGTTCAGCGGAATCATCCGGATGGGCGTG
>JAQBZT010000071.1 GCA_027622355.1 bacterium
AAGCGCCCCGCCGCAAGAAACGTCCCCAGGCCCGCTAGCGCCCTCCGGCGTCCATCCTCTTTTCCTCCAATCGTTCGAGACAATCGCCCGGAACGTCCGGCGCCGCCGCCGTCTCGGGCTCTTCTTCATTCAGCAGTGCTATCAACTGATCGAGCAGATCGGGCCGATCCGGAAGCTCCGCCTCCATCTCGGCGATGATCTCCTCTTTGGCTTTGTCCTTCGCGCGGCTCTCCTGAAGGCGGAGCCGGCCCGCCGCGATGCGCGTCTGCTCGAGGCGGACGAGCATCTGGGCAAGCTTCTCGGGAGAGAGCGCCGCCACATCCTCCTGCGAGAGGGCGGCGGCAGCCTCCAGCGCCTGCCCGAACAGCAGCCTTCGCGCCAGGGCGGCCATCTCGGCTTCGCTGGCATCCTGCTCCCCGGGCAGGAACCGATCGACCAGAAGGCCGAGCTCGCGCACCTTGCCCACGGCCCGCATCAGATACCCCCGTTCCGGCATCAGAGCTCCCCCGTCAGGATGTCGGGATCCTCCGGCACCGCCCCCTCGAGGAGGCCCCGGCCCCGGCGGGTGAGATGCACCTCGTAGTCGGTCAGGAGGCGCCCCAGCGCGCCGGGCTGTTTCTTCCGCAGGAAGCCCTTTTCCCCGAGCGCGTCCACGAAGCGCTCGAGCGTCCCGCGCGAGAGCGAACCGCCCGCCTCCCGGTGGCCCGCCTCGCAGAGCGTGCCCCAGAGCATCAGGCTCCCGAGCGAATCGTGCGGCCCGAAAGCGCCCTGGTAGTAGAGCGTCTTGAGAATGTCCCCGCGGAGAATGCGCTGCGCCAGTTCGTTCACGTCCCTTTTCGCCTCCCTTTCAATCCGCATCCCCGCCGCCGAACTCGCGGAGCGCCACCCCGCTCCCGCGCAGTGCGGCAATTCCCTCGTTCGCCCGGCGCAGCTCGGAGAAGACCTCGACGAAGGACTTGCGGATGGCCTCCAGCTCGCGGGTCAGATCATCGCGCCGGGCATAGCGTACATGGATCTCATCAATGCGCCCCTCGGCCCGGTCGAGCCGAAAGCGAAGGCGCTGCTCGGCCTGCTCCATCCGCCCGCGAAGCTCCGCATAGACGATCCGCCCGAGGACGCCCGCCAGGGAGAGCGCCACGGCGAGGGCGGCGGTCACCAGTCCTCCCGGGCTCTCCCAGAAAACATCCGGCATCGAAAACACTCCTCGGCAAAGGGCCGCACAGCGCGGAACCGTTCCGCGCCCCGGAGAGCGAATGTAGCGCACGGGGCGGCAAAAACCGGTGCAGGAGATTCGGGGTATCGTGGCGCGCGCGGTGCGAATCGGCGACAATCGGCCGGACGCCGCCGTTTTCGCGCAAAAAAGAGGAAGCCCGACGAGATGCGTGCCCGGAGAATCTTGGTTTTGGCCGTTTTCCTCACCGTGATCGGGTGCGCGGGGATCGCCCGCGCCCACGGCTCGGAGGAGCTGGAGATTTTCGTCTACCTTCTCGAGGAGCCCGGCTTTTTCCGCATCGCCACGTTTCTCTTCGGGGGGCTGATCGTCCTGCTCGGGGGATATGTCCTATGGAAGGGAAACCGTGCGCTCGGGCACGCGGGCGGGCGGCGGGCGGCGATGCTCGGGCCGGGTGCCGTGATCCTGCTCATCGGGGCGGGCGCGATCTTGATCGGCCTTTTCATCGTGCCCGATCAGGTGACCCAGCCCCATCACCAGGGGGAAGGGGGCAAGGCCGCCCCCCGCCTCCAGACGCTTCCCTCGCCCGCTTCAGGCGCTTCCTCGAAGGAAGCGATGAAGCAGGTCATCTCGCCGGGCCGCCCAAAAAGCGGTTCATCTCCCTGATCTGTCCCTCGATCTTTTCGATGTAGCCCCGGAGGCGGATTCCCTGGCCTCTTTGATGGCGCTTGAGCGCCACGATGTAGCCGAGCACCTTGCCCCACTTTTCGAGCCGGAAGCAGATGCGCGGCGGCGAGAAACACGGGCCCCTCCGGCCCGAAAAAGAGCGCGGAAATCCGCTCCATCACCCCTGCCATACGCCCCCCTCCTCTTCTTTTCGGCCGGCCGGGCGTCCCGAATGCCCCACCCGGCAAAACACGCGCCGCCAGCCTGGCCCCTCCCGCGCGGGCAGCGGATGCAGGAGAGTCCGGGGGGATTGGACAGAAAGGAATTTGCTGGTAAAATCAAGCGTTATCCAGATGGAAGATACAGGTGGCAAATGAATGTTGGGCGCTGAGGATTGGCCGGCTTTCGCTTTTCTCGATTCGATGTATCAGCGCTTCTTTTCCGGAGACGGACAGGAGGACATGATGAAAAAAATCACTGCCATGATGATCCTGGCCAGCGTCTTTCTCGTAATGCCCGTTTCCACGCCGGTGACGGGACCCGCCGTGGCCGCGGCCGCGGAGAAAAAAGCCGACTTCGGCTCCGCCGCCCTGGACGTTCTCATTGTCCGGCCAGTGCAGATTGTCATCTGGGCCGGGGCGCTGATCACCTACCCGGTGGCCGCCCTGCTCGATCCGCTGTTCAACGACGACCCGAAACGGCTGAAGAAAGAATGGCTCAACCGGCACCACTACAACGCCTTCGAGCGGAAGATCGGCGATTTCGACTTCCAGTAGCCGGGCGGGCCGGCATCCTCTGCTAAAAAACGAAAGGGCGGCTCCCGGCGGGGCCGCCCTCTTTTTTGCATCGCAAGGCAGATGGCGGGGCCGCCGCCCGCGCCCTCACCCCCCCGCCGCTCCGTGCAGGGGGAAGAAAAGGCGCACCGCGGTGCCCGCGCCCGGGGCGCTTTCCACCTCGACGCTCCCGCCGTGCTGTTCCATGATGCGGTAGACTATGCTGAGCCCGAGGCCGGTTCCGTGGTCGCCCTTCGTCGTGAAAAAAGGCTCGAACACCTTTTCGCACATCTCCGGGGTCATCCCCTTTCCGGTGTCCCGGACCGAAACGAGAAAGCCCTCCTGCGCGGTGCCGGTGGAAATGGACAGGCGCCCTCCCTCGGGCATGGCGTCGATGGAGTTGTTGATCAGGTTGATGAGCGCTTCCTGGATCTCGGCCGGATCGCCCCGTATGAGCGGATGCTCGGCGCCGGCGGTCACCTCCATCTCGATCTTCCGCCCCGTTTTTTCGTATTCGCTCTTCCAGAGCGGGCGTGTCATCTCCACAACATCGCGAACCACGTCGTTCAGGCTCACCTGTTCGTACGGCCGCCGCTCCCGCTTTCGGGAGAAATCCCGAAGGCGTCTGACCGTCTGGGCGCCGCTCCGGGCGGCCTTCTCGATGATTGCCATCGTGCGGAGCACCTCGGGCGCCTGGACCGTTTCCTGAACCAGCTCGGCCCGCCCGAGAATAATCGAAAGCACATTGTTGAAATCGTGGGCGACGCCGGCGGCCAATTGGCCCAGCGCCTCGAGCTTCTCCCTGTGCCGAAGCTTCCCCTCCATCATGAGCCGCTCGGTGATGTCGCGCACCAGGACGATCATCCATGTCCTTCCCTCGATCTCGATCAGCGAGGCGGAGGCCTCCGAGGGTATCGCCATGCCCGACTTGGTGCGGCAGTTCAGCTTGCCTATCCATCCTTTTCCCTTCGCGTATACCTTCCGCGCGAAGCGAAGCAGGCGGGGCATGTCCTCGGAGTGGATCGAAGAGACCGGCGCTCCGACAAACTCCTCCCGCGAATAGCCGAGCATCCGGCATGCGGTGGGATTCGCGTCGAGAATCTCATCGCGCCAGGGGTCGATCACGAAAATGGCGTCGTTCGAGGCTTCGAATATCCGCCGGAAGCGCGCCTCGCTCTCACGAAGAACCCGCTCTGCGCGGATGCGATCGGTGAGGTCTTTGTGAATCGCCGCGACGGCGACGACTTTTTTGTTTATTTTCACGGGCGAGAGGGTGATCGAAACCGGAACCTTGACCTTTTCCTTTGTCACGTTGTACTTATCAAAGGTGCGTGTTTTCCCGCTTTTCCGCACAAAGCGCGCATGCCGGGCTGCCGCCTCCCATTCCTCCTGGGCGGTCAGCAGGCGGATGTGCTCCCCGATGGCTTCTTCCTTCGAATAGCCGTACAAGTTTTCGGCGCCCGAATTCCAGTAGATGATCCGCCTGTTTTCATCGGTGATCACCACCGGGTCCGCCGTCTCCCGCAGAACGCTGTCAAGGAAATCCCGGCTCCGCCGCACCTCCTCGTGCAGCCGGGCCCGCTGGATGGCCACTGCCGCCTGATCGGCGAAGGCTTGCGCGAGGGCCAACTCGCCCTCCGCAAATTGGTGGATATCCTCCCAGAAAAGGTTCAGCGTCCCGAACGCCCTGCCGTCATGCATGAGGGGGCAGATCAGCAACCCCCGGAAACCCTCTTCCTGGGGAAACCGGAGCGGGAAGGGGTAGCGAGGATCGGTCCAGACGTCGGCGATCGCAAGCGTCCGGGGTGTGTTCAGGACCTGGCGGCTCATGGTGGCGTCAAAATTCTCCCGCAGCCGCCGGAGATGGGATTCGGAGACGCCGCGCGCGTAGGGGAAATTGATCTCCCCCGTTTCTGTCTCGCGCACAATGATAAGACACTGGACGGATCCCAACAGGGTGGTGCTTCCCGCGTCAATGCCCTTGAGTATCTCTGGAAGCGAGAGCCCGGAGGTAATGCTTTTCGCCGCCCTCTGAAGACTCTCCAGGGCGGCGATGCGCTCTTGGGCCACCTCGTGCAGCTTGGCGTTCTCGATGGCGATCACCACATGATCGGCGAAAGTCTGGGCCAAGGAGATTTTAGAAGCGGACAAATCATACTGCTCGCCCCAGTGAAACCCAAGGGCGCCGATCACCTCCCCCTTGTAAACGAGATTCAGGGCCAACAGGGAGACGATCTTTTCTTCTTGTGCAATTTTCCTCGGAAGCATGTACCGCTCATCCGTCATCACATCCCGTATGTACTTATATCCTTTTTCCTCCACGACATGGCTGCTCAGTACCTGATCGGCATTCTCCCGGAGGGCCGCCACATACCGCTCCGAAATATTCAGGCTGCAAAAGGTGAAACCGTCGTTGGTTCCCGGCCATTTCGTCATGACGGCACAACGATCCGTTCCCAACAAACGCCCGCCCTCTAAGGCGATGCGCTCGAGCAGGTCGGGCAACTGCCGCTGAGATGTCAGTTCCTTCGCCGCCCCCTGAAGACTCTCCAGGGCAGCGATGCGCTCTTGGGCCGCCTCGTGCAGCTTGGCGTTCTGGATCGCAAGCGCCACATGATCGGCGAAGGCCTGGGCCAGATTGAGCTGGGAATCAGATAGTGTCCGGGGGGCGTCCCAGTAAAAATTCAAGGAGCCGAATCCCTCACCCTTGTGTATCAACGGCAGGGTGAGGAGCGAGGCGATGCCCTCTTTCCGCACAACCTCCGGCGGGAAGGGATACCGTTCATCCTCCAGAAGGTTGGGGATGAACACCAGCCGGCGATCCCGGATGGCGCTGCAGGCGACGGTACGCTCCGGATTCTCCTGGAGCAGTTCCACGTATCCTTCCGAGAGCCCCCGGTTGAAAAAGACAGGGCCGGCGGCGTTTTCCAAAAATTGATTGAGCACCAGGCAGCGATCCGCCCCGAGCAGGCGGCCGCCCCCTGAGGCGATGTGCTCCAGAAGCTCGGGAAGCTGCCGCTGGGTGGTCAGCTCCTTCGCCGCCTTCTGCAGGCTCTCGAGCTCGGCGATGCGCGCCTCGGCCGCTTCGTGAAGACTCGCGTTTCCGATCGCGATCATCGCCTGAACGGCCAGCGCCTCGAGAAACTCCAGATCCTCCTGGCTGAAATGATTGAGATTTCTCGCCAGGCATGTCAGCGCACCAACCACCCGGCCGTCCTGGATCAGGGGGCACCCGATGTAGGAGTGAATGCCGTGCTTGCGAATCCACTCGGGGGTGAGAAAATCCGGCTCCGCGCGCAGGTCTCCGAGAAGGACCGCCTCCCTTTTTTCCACCATCCTTCCCGTGATGCCCATTCCGGGCTGGAAGTGAAACGGGCGGTCGGGGGTGGGGTTCAAGCCGCCGGCCGCACAAAGCACATAATCCTCCGCCCCCTCCTCCCGGAGATAGATCCGCGAACAGTCCCCGCGGAGAAGCTCCGCCAGGGCTTGAGCGATCCGATTCAGCACCTCGGGGAGGTTCAGGTCCGCGGCGATATGTCCGGTGAGTTCATTGAGAACCGCGAACCGCTTCGCCCGCTTGTCGATCTCTTCGATCAGGAGAAGCTTTTCCATCGCGGTCGAGGCATAACCCGCCAGGATATCGAAAGGCTTGAGCGATTCCGCATCGAAATGGCCTTTCTCGAGCGAGAGGACGACAAATACACCCGAAACCTCGCTCTCCCGCCGGATGGGAAAGGCGGCGGCGCTGGCGATGCCCACGCTTCGGGCCCATGGGCTGCCGACCCAGCGCTCATCCCGATCGACATCGGCGATCATGCTGGGCCTTCCTGTTTCGGCCACCCATCCGACCAAACCCTCGCCCGGCCGGAAACTGGGGCAATGGTGCATCAGCTGCGCCGCATCCAGGCCACCGCGGGCGGCCGAGGCCCGCATCCGGAAAATCCCATCCGCTCCGCGAAAAAAGATATTGCAGAGGTCAATATCCTCTGAATCGAGGGCCGCACGCACGAGGGCGTCCGCCATCTCCGGCAGCGTTTTCGCCTGGGAGACGGCCAGACCGAGCCGGGCCATTCCGTGCAGCTCGTCCTCTATGAGAAGCGCCTTTCGAACATCGCCGCCCATGCTTCCCTCCGGGCAAAGGGAAAAATTCGGCTATGAGGAAGATGTGGCCGCACGGCCAAAGCGAAAAACATAAAATACAAGTTAATCTACTATATGTGTCAGTGTCAATTACTTCTCGCGCGCGCCCTTCCCCTCCGAAGGAAGGAGCCAGACGGCCGGGGGGGGCATATTTCGGAGTAAATAGTTGCTTTTAAAAGACAAACTCGGTTTGACGGTTTCCGGCTTCTTGAATAAGATTCCCCCTCTTAAAAACGGAATACAAGGACGCTCCGGCGGCGGGGGGGCTCCCTTCTCCGGCGGAAGCGCCTTTTCCCTTCACCCCGATCCACGAGGAGAGCAAACCGATGGCTTTTGAACTTCCCAAGCTCGATTACGCGTATGACGCCCTCGAGCCGCACATTGACGCGCGGACGATGGAGATTCACCACACCAAGCACCACAATGCCTATACGACCAACCTGAACAACGCCCTCGCCGGCACCAACCTTGAGGGCAAGGGCATCAAGGACATCCTCTCGAACCTCTCGAGCGCGCCCAAGGACAAGCAGGGCGCGATCAACTTCAACGGCGGCGGCTACGACAACCACTGCACCTTCTGGAAAAACCTCAGCCCCAAGGGCGGCGGAGAGCCGAGCGGCGCCCTCGCCGACGCCATCAAGGCGGCCTTCGGCGACTTCGCCGGCTTCAAGGATGCCTTCAGCAAGGGCTCGGCCGGCATTCAGGGCAGCGGCTGGGGCTGGCTCGCCACCAAGCCCGGCTCGGGCAAGGTCGAGTTCAAGGCCATGCCGAACCAGACGAGCGTCCGCACCGAAGGATATGTTCCCCTCCTCGGCATTGACGTCTGGGAGCACGCCTACTACCTCAACTACCAGAACCGCCGGCCCGACTACATCGCCGCCTTCTGGAACATCGTCAACTGGAACGACGTGGCCGCGCTCTTCAAGGCCGCCAAGTAACGGACGGAAAAAGGAGTTTTAAGATGGCACTGAGTGTTGGAGACTCCGCCCCCGATTTCGAGCTTCCGCGGACGCTCGCCGAGGGCGACACCGTGAAGCTGAGCGATTTTCGGGGCAAGAAAAATGTTCTGCTCTGCTTCTATCCCTTCGACTTCTCGGCCGTGTGCAGCGAGCAGCTTCCGGGCTACCAGGCGAACGCCGGCAAGTTCTCGGCCGCGAACTGCGAAGTCATCGGCATCAGCGTGGACAGCCCCTTCGCCCACGCGGCCTGGGCCGAGAAGTACGGCATCGAATTCACGCTCTTGAGCGATTTCTTCGGCAAGAAGACGGTCGGGGCCTACGGCCTGCTCAACGACAAGGGATTCAGCAACCGCGCCGTCATCCTCGTGGACAAGGCGGGCAAGATCGCCCACATCGAGGTGACGGCCGCGCCGCCCCAGCCCCCCGATGACGCGAAACTCTACGCGTCCCTCGATAAGCTGAGCTGAAACACCCTTCCGCGAAACCCCCGCCCAGCGACGGAGCCCTCCGCGCCGGGCGGTTTTTTTTGCCCGGCGGCATCCGGTCCGGTTGCGCTCCCCCGGTGTTTGCGGGATGCTGATTTCCGCTGTTTCCGGCATCGCCCACCTCAGAGAAGGACACACGCTTTCCTGCCATGACCTCCATCGCAGAGCGCATCGCCTCAAAGAATTTGACCATCTCGATCGAGCTCTTCCCCCCCAAGGACGAGAAAGGGGCCGAGCGCGTCCTGCGCGAGATGGAGAAAATTCACGCGGCCATGGACGTCGCCTTCACCTCGGTCACCTACGGGGCGGGGGGCTCCACCCAGGAGGGCACCCTCAAGCTCGTCCTCGAGCTGGCCAGACGCCATCCCGGCCGGGTGGTCGCCCACCTCACCTGCATCGGCGCCACCGAGGCGCGCCTCAGCGAACTCCTGCAGACCTACCAGGCGAACGGGATGCAGGACATCCTCGCCCTGCGCGGGGACATCCCCGAGGGGATGAACAAGGAGGAGGCCGCGGCCGGGGGGTTTCACTACGCGGTCGATCTCGTGCGGTGGCTCCGCCGCAGGGGCGGTCTCGACTCGATCGGGGTGGCCGCCTACCCCGAGGGGCACCCTGAGACCCCCGACAAGGCGAAAGACCTCCACCACTTCGCCGAAAAGGCCGCCGCCGGGGCCGACTACGCCATGACCCAGTTCTTTTTCGAGAACGAAGACTTCGCGCGCTTCCGCGATGCGGCCGCCGCCGCGGGGGTCGCGATTCCCATCGCGCCGGGCATCATCCCGGTCCGCAACCTCGATCAGATCCTCCGCTTCGCCGGCATGTGCGGCGCCAAGGTGCCGGGCCGCGTCATCGGCGCCCTCGATCCCCACCGCGAGGACCCGGAAGCCTTCAAGGAGACATCCGCCGATCTCGCCGCGGCGCAGATCGAAAGCCTCATCGCCCTCGGCGTCCCCCACGTTCACATTTACGCCCTGAACCAGTCCGACATCATCCTCGGCATCGCCGAGCGGATGGGCTGGGGGAGATAGACACAAAAAAAACCCCGGGGGGGCGCCCCGGGCAGCTTAACGCCAAAAAAAAATTCTTCTTCCTTACTCCAGCGGCGCGGGGAGGTTGGTCTCCCCCATGAGGTGCCGATCCACCGCCCGGGCGCAGGAGCGGCCCTCGGCGATGGCCCAGACGATGAGGGACTGGCCGCGCTGCATGTCCCCGCAGGTGAAGACGCCGGGGACGCTGGTCATCCAGTTTCCGTCGCGCTTCACGTTGCCGCGGTCGGTCATCTCGACGCCGAGCTCCTCGAGCATCCCCTTCTTTTCGGGGCCGAGGAAGCCCATGGCCAGGAGGACGAGATCGGCCGGGTACTCCTTGTCGGTGCCGGGCACGTCCAGGAAGCTCATGCGCCCGTTGTCCACCTTCATCTCCACCGTGACGAGGTGGAGCTTCTTCACGTGACCGTTCTCGCCCATGAACTTCTTGGTGGAGACGGAGAAGAGCCGCTCGCCGCCCTCCTCGTGGGCCGAGGAGACGCGGAAGACTTGCGGGTAGAGGGGCCAGGGGTTGTTCGGCGCCCGCTCCTCCGGCGGGCGGGGCAGGAGCTCGAGCTGGAGGACGGAGGCCGCCCTTTGGCGGTGGGCCGTGCCCAGGCAGTCGGCCCCGGTGTCGCCGCCGCCGATGATGACGACGTGCTTGCCCTTGGCGGTGATGACTTTCCCGGAGGGGAGCGCATCCCCCTCGCAGACGCGGTTCGAGAGGGGCAGGTATTCCATGGCGAAGTAGACGCCCTTGAGCTCCCGGCCCGGGATGGGCAGGTCGCGCGGCAGGGTGGCGCCCCCGGCGAGGACGAGGACGTCGTTCTCCTCCCGAAGCTTTTGGGCCGGGACGTTCACCCCGATGTTGGAGTTGGGGCGGAAGATGACGCCCTCCTCCTCCATCAGCTTGAGGCGGCGGTCCAGCACCCGCTTCTCCATCTTGAACTCGGGGATGCCGTAGCGCAGCAGCCCGCCGATGCGGTCCGCCCGCTCGTAGACGGTGACGGTGTGGCCCACGCGGTTGAGCTGCTGGGCCGCGGCCAGGCCCGCGGGGCCCGATCCGACGATGGCGATCTTCTTCCCCGTGCGCACCTTGGGGAGGATGGGCTTCACCCAGCCCTCCTCGAAGGCACGGTCGATGATGGAGACCTCGATCTGCTTGATGGTCACCGGGTCGCTGTTGATGCCCAGGACGCAGGACCCCTCGCAGGGCGCCGGGCAGAGCCGCCCGGTGAACTCGGGGAAATTGTTGGTGGCGTGGAGGCAGTCGATGGCGTCCTGCCAGCGGTTGCG
>JAQBZT010000072.1 GCA_027622355.1 bacterium
CGTGGGGGTGGTCGAGATGGTTCTGGCCGGTTCGACGAACAAGGCCATCGTCCGGCTCATCAACCGACACGGCGGCGTGGCCGTCGGCCTCTCGGGTTCGGATGCGGGACTGACCCGGGCCCGGAAGCTCACCCTGAACCGCCAGGGGGCCGAGGGCGCGGACGAGATCGATCTCGGGCACGTCGGCGAGGTGGTGGAGATCAATCCCGGCATCATCCATCACCTTGTCCGGGAAAACTTCATCCCCGTCATCGCGCCGCTGGGCGTGGGCGAGGACGGCACCGTCTACAACATCAACGCCGACTCGGTGGCCGGCGCGATCGCCGCCGCGCTGCAGGCGGAGAAGTTCATTTTGCTGACAGACGTTCCCGGGATTCTCGATCAGAAGGGAGAGTTGATCAGCACGCTCCGCTCCGAAAACATCGAGCCGCTCAAGGAGCAAGGCGTCATCAAGGGAGGGATGATCCCCAAGGTCGAGGCTTGCCTCACCGCTCTCGGGGAAGGCGTCCGCAAGGCCCACATCGTGGATGGCCGGACCCCGCACGCCGTCCTCCTCGAAATCTTCACCGATGAAGGGGTGGGAACCCAAATCGTCAATTGAAATACGGGAGCATTTCCTCATGTCGAACAAGGAACTGATTGAACAGGCGGGCAAGTATGTCGCGCCGACGTATGGAAGATACCCCATCGCGCTGGTACGGGGCGAAGGCTGTCGGCTCTGGGACGCGGACGGCAAGGAATATCTGGATTTCGTCGCGGGCCTCGCGGTCTGCAACCTGGGCCACTGCCATCCGGCGGTGGTGAAGGCGCTGCGGGATCAGGCCGGCAAGCTGCTGCACGTCTCGAACCTCTACCACATCGAGCCCCAGATCCAGCTCGCCCGGCGGCTGGCCGAAAACTCGTTCGGGGACAAGGTGTTCTTCTGCAACAGCGGGACCGAGGCGGTCGAGGCGATCCTCAAGCTCGCCCGGAAATACTCCTTCAAAAAACACGGCGAGGGCCGGAACGAAGTCCTCTCCTTCGAAAACAGTTTTCACGGAAGGACGATGGCCGCGCTCTCCGCGACCGGCCAGACGAAATTCCACAAGGGATTCCATCCCCTTCTGCCGGGGCACCGCTATCTTCCCTTCGGCGATCTCGAGGAGGTCGCCGGAGCGGTCTCGGAGAAGACCTGCGCCATTCTCGTCGAACCGATCCAGGGCGAGGGCGGTGTTCACTTGCCGCCGGAGGGCTATCTGCAGGGCCTTCGGGAGATCTGCGACGCGAACGATCTGCTCCTTCTCTTCGATGAGGTGCAGGTCGGGATGGGGCGAACGGGAAAACTCTGGGCGCATGAGCACTACGGCGCGGCGCCGGATGCCATGGCACTCGCCAAGGGCCTCGCGGGCGGCACCGCCATCGGCGCCCTCGTCGCCAGCGACAAGGCGATGGCCTTCGAGCCGGGCGATCACGCCTCCACCTTCGGGGGAAATCCCCTCGCCGCGGCCGCCGGCTGCGCGGCCCTCGACGCCACGCTCGCCCCCGGCTTTCTCGAAGATGTGGCCGAGAAGGGCGAATACGCCGCCGCCGGGCTCCGGGAAATGGCGGGGCGGCACGCCCTCATCAAGGATGTCCGGGGCAAGGGCCTCATCCTCGGCTGCGAGGTGGACCGGGACGCCACCTCCCTCGTTCCCAAGGGAATCACGGCCGGCTTCCTCTTCAACGTCACCGTGGGCACCGTCATCCGGATGATGCCGCCGCTCACTGTAGAAAAAGCGATGATCGACAGATTTCTGGAATTTCTCGACGGCGCGCTGAAGGACCTCGCCAAATGAGAAAAAGAGACTACCTCACGGGCACCGAACTCTCGCCGGGGGAGACCGAAGCGCTCCTCGCCCGGGCGCTCGAAATGAAGAAGGACGGGAAGCCCTCGGAGATTCTGGCCGGAAAGACATTCACCCTGCTCTTCGAAAAGCACTCCACCCGGACCCGTGTTTCCTTCGAGGCCGGCATCGCCCAACTGGGCGGCACCGGCATCTTTCTTACCACAAAGGAAACCCAGCTCGGCCGGGGAGAAACGATTGCGGACAGCGCCAAGGTGCTCGGCCGGTACACGGACGGCATCATCATCCGCACCTACGGCCACGACCGGATCGAGGAATTCGCCGAAAACGCGGCGGTGCCGGTCATCAACGCCCTGACCGACCTGCACCATCCCTGCCAGGCGCTGGCGGACGTGCTCACCCTCCGGGAAAAGTTCGGGAAGATGAAGGGCCTGAAGATCGCCTATCTCGGAGACGGGAACAACGTGCTCCACTCGCTCCTGCTGGTGGCGGCCCCGCTCGGGATCAGCGTGAGCGCCGCCTGCCCCCCGCCCTACCACCCGGACTCCGGCGTGGTGGACGAGGCCCTCGCCCTCGCCGCCGGCTCGGGGGCGACCATCTACATCGGGGACAGCATCGAGGAGGCCTGCCGCGGCGCCCACGCCATCTACACCGATGTGTGGACCTCGATGGGACAGGAAGAGGAAGCCGCCGAGCGGCGCAGGCGCCTCCTCCCCTACCAGGTGCACGGCGAGGTGTTCCACGGCGCCGACAGGAACGCTGTTTTCATGCACTGCCTGCCCGCCCACCGGGGGGAGGAAGTGACCGCAGAGATCATCGACGGCCCGCGAAGCGTGGTGTTCGATCAAGCGGAAAACCGCCTCCACGCCCAAAAAGCCCTTTTGGAACTGCTCGTGGGAGCCGAAAATGCCTGATGCACCGAAAAAAGTGGTCCTCGCCTACTCGGGCGGGCTCGACACCTCCGTCATGCTGCTTTGGCTGAAGGAGCGCTACGGCTGCGAGGTGGTGGCCTACGCGGCGGACGTGGGCCAGGGCGCGGGCGAGCTCGAGGGTCTGGCGGAAAAGGCCCGGAAGACCGGCGCGGCCGAGTGCCACATCGTCGATCTGCGCGAGGAGTTTGCGCGGGACTATGTCTTTCCCATGCTCCGCGCCGGGGCGGTCTACGAGGGACTCTATCTGCTCGGTACCTCGATTGCGCGTCCCGTCATCGCCAAGGGCCAGATGGACATCTTGAAGAAAACGGGGGCGGATGCCGTCGCCCACGGGGCCACCGGCAAGGGAAACGACCAGGTGCGCTTCGAGCTCACCTACGCGGCCATTGACCCCGAGGTGCGGATCATCGCCCCCTGGCGGGAGTGGGACTTCGGCGGGCGCTCCCAGCTGATCGCCTACGCCGAGCGGCACGGCATCTCCATACCGGTGACGGCGGAGAAGCCCTATTCCATGGACAGGAATCTGCTTCACATCAGCTTCGAGGGCGGCGTGCTGGAAGATCCCTGGAGCGAGCCCAATGAGGACATGTACGTCCTCACCGTCTCGCCCGAGAAGGCGCCCGACCAGCCGCACTATGTCGAGATTGATTTCGAGAACGGCGACCCCGTCGCGCTCGATGGCGAGCGGCTGAATCCGGTCGAACTCTTCGAGCGCCTCAACGCGCTGGCCGGCGCCCACGGGGTCGGACGGGTGGACATCGTCGAGAACCGCTACGTCGGCATGAAGAGCCGAGGGGTGTACGAGACCCCGGCCGGAACCGTGCTGCACACAGCGCGGCGGGCGGTCGAGTCGATCACACTCGATCGGGAGGTACTCCACCTGAGGGACTCCCTCATCCCGCAGTATGCCCGGATGGTTTACAACGGCTTCTGGTTCGCCCCCGAGCGGGAGATGCTGCAGAGCGCCATCGATACGGCAATGAAGAGTGTCTGGGGCACCGCCCGGATCAAGCTCTTCAAGGGTGCCTGCTACGTGGCCGGGCGCAAGGCGGCGCCAGAGCATTCCCTCTATCAGCCCCAGCTGGCCACCTTCGAGGAGGACGGCATCTACGCGCAGTCGGACGCCGAGGGCTTCATCCGGCTCAACGCCCTCAGGTTGAGGGTCGAGGCCCAGAAGCGGGCCAAGGGCTAGGAACTTGCCCCGGCCCCACCCAAGCGGCGCGGTGCCTCCAAAAACCGGTTTTTCGGGAATCTTCCCCCCCCTTCCCCTGTTATACGAGAGGGAATGGAGAAATCTCCGCCTAAAGAGATACATTAACTATGAATGTTAAATATCTGAAATACATTATTATCGGTCTGCTGGCTATTGGAGGGGGCTTTGCGATTTGGCCGGTCTCGAGCCGGGAAATCCCGCCCGCGACACAGGTCGGCGGACCCGCCGAGGGCTCGCTTCCGAACCTCGTCCACGCTCTCGCCAAGGCCAACGTCCAGCCCATTGAGCCGGTCGCCGTCCCCGACTTCTTGCTCCCCGATCTGACGGGTCAGAAGGTGCGCTTTTCGGATTTCGCCGGCAAGGTCTTGATCGTGAACTTCTGGACCACCCACTGACCCTACTGCGCCAGGGAGCGGGCCGCTCTCGAGAAGACCCATCAGAAATACAAGGATCAGGGATTCGCCGTCGTCGCCATCTCCATGGATCAGGACACCTCCCTCGTCGGCCCCTACGTGAAGGACTACCGGCTCACCTTCCCCAACCTGCTGGACCCGGGAAGTGCGGTATCTCCGATGTTCGGGGTCCGCTACACCCCGACGAATTACCTGATCAACCGGGGGGGAGAGGTCGTGGGCCGGACGCTCGGCTACCGCGACTGGGATACGCCACAAGCCCACGCCATCCTCGAAAGGCTTCTCGCCGAGAAAGCCCTGCCGAAGAAAACCAGGGAAGCCGCGCACAACTAGCGCGAGCGCCCCGCCGCTTCGCAGCCGTATCCGTTATTTTTTAAAAAACGGCCCCCCGGACAGGGGCCGGTTTTTCGTTGGCGCGGGGTTCGCGGCTTTGCCGCTTCGCCTGCGGCCGCGCTCGGGCCAGATCAACAGGATGGCGCTCGCCACGTAGATGGAAGAGTAGGTGCCGACGATGATTCCCACTGTCAGGGCAAACGCCACATCGGAGATCACCGCCCCCCCGAGGAAGAGGAAGGCCAAGACCGCGACGAGCGTCGTTCCCGAGGTCAGGATCGTCCGCGAGAGGGTCTGGTTGATGGAGTTGTTGACGATCTCTTCGAATTCCGAGCGCCGCGCGAGGCGCACGTTCTCCCGGATGCGGTCGAACACCACGATGGTGTCGTTCAGGGAATAGCCCACGATGGTCAGGAGCGCCGCGACGATCGGAAGGGAAAACTCCTTGCCCGAGAGCGAGAACGCCCCCAGTGTCAGCACGACATCGTGGAGAATGGCGATGACCGCGGCGACCGCCTGTCTGAACTGGAACCGGATGCTGACGTAGATCAGGATACCCAGGAGCGCGAAAAGCATGCTGCTCACCGCCTTCTGGCGAAGATCGGCGCCCACCTGCGGGCCGACCATCTCCGTCCGGCGAATCTCGAAGGTTCCCTTTCCGAAACGCTTGGACAGCGCGGCGGCGATTCGCTCCCCCACGCCCTCGACCGATCCCAAGCTGCGCTCCACCCGGATGAGAAACTCCTGCTCTGAGCCGAAATTCTGAACGACGGTGTCCCCGAAGTTCAGGCCCGAAACCGCCTCCCGCACCTCCCCGATGGGGCGCGCGGCGCTGAAGCGCAACTGAACGAGCGTGCCGCCGGTGAAGTCGATCCCGTAGTTGATGCCCTTCATGCCGAGCAGCGCCAGCGCCAGCAGGACGGCGGCGATCGAAATGCCGCCGAAAAGGGTGCGCTTGCCGATAAAGTCGTACTTCGCTTCGGAGGAGAAAAATTCCATTTAAATGCTCAGGCTCCTGATGTCGCGCCGGGTCAGCGTGAAGTCGTAGATGAACCGCGTTACGAAAATCGCGGTGAACATGCTGGCTACGATGCCAATGCTCAACGTCACGGCAAAACCCTTGATGGGTCCTGTCCCGAACTGCAGCAGGACGAGCGCCGCGATGAGCGTCGTCACGTTGGAGTCCAAAATGGTCCAGAACGCCTTGCCGTATCCGGCGTCAATCGCCGTGCGGATGGTCTTGCCGATGCGCAATTCCTCGCGGATGCGCTCGAAGATGAGGACGTTCGCGTCCACCGACATACCGACCGTGAGGACGATGCCCGCGATGCCCGGCAGGGTGAGCGAGGCCTCGAAGAGCCCCAGCGCCCCCAGCAGGATCAGCAGGTTGAGGACCAGGGCAAACACCGCCACCAGCCCGCTCAGCTTGTAGTAGATGATCATGAAGAGAAGAACGAGGGAGAAACCGACCAGGATGCTGAGCACCCCCTGCCGGATCGAGTCCGACCCGAGCGAGGGGCCCACGTTGCGCTCCTCGAGGACCTTGACCGGCGCCGGCAGCGCGCCCGCCCGGAGAGCGATGGCGAGATCCTGCGCCTCCTCGAGGGTAAACCGCCCCGTGATCTGGGCCCTTCCGCCCGGAATCCGCTCCTGGATGACCGGAGCGCTGTGGATCACCCCGTCCAGGACGATGGCCAGCCGCTTGCCCACGTTCGCCGCCGTCAGACGATCGAACGCCTTGGCGCCCACCGAATCGAAGGTAACGCTGACGTAGGACTCGTTGAAGCGGTCGCCGATTTCGACCCGGGCGTCCGTCAAACTGTCGCCGGTCAGGGCCGCCTCGCGGTGGACCAGATACGGGACCCGCCGCACGATCTGGCCCGTCTCGCGGTTCCGCACGATTTCATGAAGCAGCATCTGTCCCGGCGGCACCCCCGATTGGGCCACCTCGGCCGGGTTGGCGCTCTCCACCACCATCTTGAACTCGAGCAGGGCGGTTTTGCCGATCAGGGCTTTGGCCCTGGCCGGGTCCTTCACCCCCGGAAGCTGAACGATGATGCGCCGTTGGCCCTGCCGCTGAAGGGTGGGCTCACGCACCCCGAATTGATCGATTCGGTTGCGGATGGTTTCGAGGGCCTGGGAGACGGACTGCTCCTTGATCCGCTCCATCTGTTGATCGGAGAAGCCATAGATCGAGACCGGCGGGGTGCCGGTCACCGTTTCGAGGCCGAGATCGGGGTAGTTCTGAAAAACAACCTCGAGACGTTTCTGATCCTCTGGCCGGTGGAGGGAGACGTGAATCTTTCTCCCCTCGCGGCGAATCTCGCGCACCCGGATATCGTCCGTCTCGAGCCGGTTTCGGATTTCGGAGAAATAACGGTCCAGCTTGGCGTCCACCGCCTTTTCCGCCTGCACCTCGAGCACGAGGTGGATGCCGCCCTGCAAATCGAGCCCCAGATGGATGCGATCTTCGGGAGGAATGACGTAAAAAATGGACACCACCGCCACCACCACGATGATGCCCAATCGCCAACCGAGCCGGTTCATCATTCCCCCTTGCCAAGAGCGTCCCTGCGGCCCGGGCCGCGGTGAAACGCTGCCGAAGGCTTCTGCTATTCTTTCGAGTCGCTTCCGCCGCTCTCGGGAGAAGTGCGGGCGCTGACGGCGGAGCGGTTGACGCGAATCCGCGTATTTTCCGCTATCTTCAGGTGGATGACATCATCCTTGATCTTCGTGATCTCGCCATAAATGCCGCTCGCCATCACGTTGTCGCCCACCTTCAGGGCCTGCAGCATCTGGCGAACCTCCTGCTGGCGCTTCTGCTGGGGGCGGATCATGATGAAATAGATGATGGCGAAAACCGCGATGAACGGCACAAGCTGAAAGAGAAAATTTGGCTCCTGCCCCCCGCCCCCCTTGGCGCCGGACATCGCGTAAGCCACGGAACCTCCAAACAGCGAATCCATCAGTTGGGACAGCAATTTCCAGCCCTCCAAATAAAAGGCGCCCGGCGGGGCGCAGGCAACCGGGGATTGATAGCAAGGCCCCCCGCGCTTGTCAAGCAAAGGCTTTATAATCAGCCGCTTATTCGGCGCCACCGCCGCCAGGCGGCCCCTCGGGGTCCAATCCCAGCGGCCCGGCCAGAAGCGCTGCCGCCCATGCCGAAAAATCACCCGCCGCGATCCGCTCCCGCGCCCGCCGCAGAAGCTCCTGGTAGAAAAACAGGTTGTGGATCGACATCAGGCGGGCACCGAGCATCTCGCCCGCCTGGAAAAGATGCCGGAGGTAGGCCCGGCTGTAGCCCCCGCGGCAGGCGGCGCACCCGCACGCATCGTCAATGGGCCGGGCATCGGCCGCGTGGACGGCGTTCTTGATGGAAAGCCGCCCCGCCCAGGTGAAAAGGTTGCCCCGCCTGGCGTGCCGCGTCGGCATCACACAGTCGAACATGTCGGCCCCCCGCAGGACGCCGCGGAGGAGATCGCCGGGCGTTCCCATCCCCATGACGTAGCGCGGCTTCTCCGGTGGGAGGACATCGGTCGCCGCATCGAGCAGTTTCCCGGTGTCCCGCTTGCTCTCCCCGAGGGAGAGGCCGCCGACCGCGTAGCCCGGGAAATCGAGCCGCACCAACTCCTCCGCGCTCTTTCGGCGAAGATCCTCGAAGCCGCCCCCCTGGACGATGGCAAAGAGCGCCTGATCCGGCCGGCGGTGGGCCGACCGCGCCCTTTGCGCCCAAACGGTGGTCCGCGCGAGGGCCTGCTCGGCCTGATCCCGGGTGTGGGGAAAGCCAAGCGGCTCATCGAGCACCATGGCGATGTCGGGACCGATCCGCTCCTGCTGGGCCACGCAGCTCTCCGGGGTGAGGTGAATTCGCGTTCCATCGAGGTGGCTCTGAAAAACGATTCCCTCGTCGCTCGCCTTGGCCAGGGGCGCAAGCGAGAAGAGCTGGTAGCCCCCACTGTCGGTCAGAATCGGGCCCGGCCAGTTCATGAACCGGTGCAGGCCGCCCAGCTCTGCGATCCGCTCCGCGCCCGGCCTCAGGATCAAGTGATAGGCATTCGCCAGCACGATCTGGCAGCCCGCCTCCTTCAGTTCATCCGGAGAGAGCGCCTTGACCGCCGCCTGCGTGCCCACCGCCATGAAGGCGGGAGTCTCCACCTCCCCGTGGGGGGTCGCCAGGCGACCCGCGCGCGCCTTGCTCTTCGGGTCGGCCGCCAGAACAGAGAAAGAAACCGGGGAGCTCACAGGACGCGTATCGGGCCTTCCGCGCTTCCGGAGAGGAATTGCTGAATGATGGGATCGTCCATGGACCGGATTTCCTCGGGCGTTCCCTGGACATGGATGCGGCCCTCGTGAAGCATCGCGACAAAGTGCGCGTAGTCCAGGGCGTTCACCACATCGTGGCTGATGAGGATCGAGGTGATGTGCAGGGTTTCCTGCGTCCGCTGAATCAGCCGGTCGATGGAATCCACCAGGATTGGATCGAGCCCGGTCGTCGGCTCATCGTAGAGAAGTATTTCGGGCTCCCGGATGATGGCCCGGGCCAGCCCCACGCGCTTTTGCATGCCGCCCGAGAGCTGGGCCGGCATCCGGTCCTCCACGCCGTCCAGGCCGACGAGGTGCAGCTTTTCGTTCACTTTTTCGCGAATCTCCGCCTCGCTCATCCGGGAGTGCTCCCGAAGGGGAAACGCCACGTTGTCCGCCACCGTCATCGAATCGAAAAGCGCGCCCCCCTGAAAGAGCATCCCGAACTTGGCGCGCACCCGCTTGAGCTCGCGCTCGGGAAGGCGGACGATGTCCTCCCCGTCCACGCGGATCGCCCCCCGATCCGGGCGGATGAGGCCGATCAGGTGCTTGAGCAGCACACTCTTGCCCTCCCCGCTCCGCCCCAGGATAACGGTGATCCGGCCGGCGGGAATCTTGAGGCTCACCCCGCGGAGAACGCGGTTTTCCCCAAAAGATTTCTCCAGCCCCTCAATCTCAATCTTCGTTTCGCCCGGCACGTTGCTATCCCTCAATCGACCTTCACGCCCCGCCTAAAAAACGCTCGCCCACCACTTCCCCGCGCGCCACAAACACGCGGGGAACGCGGGCGCTCACGCTGCAGAGGATCTCATAGCTGATTGTGTGGGCGCGCGCGGCCAGCTCCTCCGCCGGGATGCGCTCCCCCTTGTCCGCTCCCAACAGCGTCGCCGCATCGCCCGCCGCCACCCCCTCGATGTGGGTCACATCCAGCGCCAGCATGTCCATCGAGACCCGCCCGGCCAGCGGTGCACGCCGCCCCCGGACGATGCCGTCCGCCCGGTTCGAGAGAATCCGCAGATAACCATCGGCGTAGCCCACCGAGACGACCGCGATCCGGCCCGGACTCCGGCGCCGGTAGGTGGCCCCATAGCCGACCGGGGCGCCGGCGGCAACTTCCTTCACCTGAATCACGGCCCCCTTCCAAGTCATCACCGGCCGAAGAGAAACCCCCTCCGCCCCGGCGGGCGGGCAGCCGTAAAGAGCGATGCCTGGCCGCACCCATCCACCCGGCGCATCCGGGTAGAGGAGCGCCCCCGCGCTGTTCGCACAGTGCATCTCCGGCGGGCAGAGCCCCTTCGCCCGCAGATCATCGGCCAGTTCCCGAAACGCATCGAACTGCACCCGGGTCGGCGCCTCTCCCTCCTCCTCGTCCGCCACGGCGAGATGGCTCATCAGGCTGGCCACCTCGATCCCCGCCTCCCTTTTCGCCATCTGAATGAAATCAGCCGCCTCCGCGGGCGCGATCCCCAGGCGTCCCATCCCCGT
>JAQBZT010000073.1 GCA_027622355.1 bacterium
CAGGTTCAGCAGTTCGTCCTCGCCCCGCTTCGAAAGGTGATCTTCCAGCTCATAGGACACATCAAAATGGTCCACCACCGAGACCTTGCCCCGGCCCGTAATAAATATGATCTCCTCGATGCCCGAGTCCACCGCCTCCTGCACCCCCACCTGAATCTGGGGGATATCCACGATGGGCAGCATCTCCTTCGGGATCACCTTGGTCGCGGGCAGGAACCGGATCCCCAGGCCCGCCACCGGGAAAACCGCCTTACGGATTCGCGTCACAAAATCGCCCTGAAATGAAGGAAAATTTGAGGGATCTCACTACGAAACCCGGGAGTGAACATCGCCCCGCATGATATGAAACCCGATCTTAAGCGTCAAGGAAGGATTCTTTCGCGCAAGGCCCGCTCGAATATCTCCTCATCCCAGACCGAAACGCCCAGTTTTTCCGCTTTCGCGAGCTTCGAGCCCGATGCCTCGCCCGCCACGAGATAGTCCGTCTTTTTGCTGATGGAACCGCTCACCCGTCCGCCGAGCGCCTCGATGGCCGCCCTGGCCTCGCTCCGCGAGCGGGTAGCCAGCGTCCCCGTGAGGACAAACGTCTTCCCGGAAAAAATCCCGCCGCCCGAGGCCGGCGCGGCCCGCTCCGGGGAGGAGGGGCGAACCCCCACATCCAAGAGATTTTCCACGATCTTTCGCGAGCGGGGGTTTTGAAAGTATCCCACAACCTGCTCGGCGACCTGCGGGCCGACCTCGTGGATCGCCACGAGGATATCCAAATCCGCCTCGGCCAGTTTTTCCACGCTCCCGAACTGATCGGCCAATACCTCGGCAAGGTGCTCCCCCACGTGCCGGATGCCCAGGGCATAGAGAAACCGCGAGAGCGGGGGCGACTTCGCGGCCTCGAGCGCGGCCAGAAGATTGTCCGCCGATTTTTCCCCCATCCGCTCGAGGCCGGCCAGCTGATCCCGCTTGAGGCGGAAAAGATCGGCGGGCTCGCGCACATGGCCCGCATCTGCCAGCTGGTTGACCAGCTTCTCTCCCAGTCCCTCGATGTCCAGGGCGCGCCGGGAGGCGAAATGGTGAATCCCCTCGCGGACCACCGCCGGGCACGCCGGATTGGGGCACCGGGTGACTATCTCGCCCGCAGGGCGGACCACCGCCGTTTCGCAGATCGGGCACGACTTGGGAAGCTCGAAGGGCTTCGCGCCGGCGGGCCGCTTTTCGAGGATAACGGAAACCACCTCGGGGATGACATCTCCCGCCCGCTGTACGACCACCGTGTCGCCGATGCGGACATCTTTCTTCGCCAGCTCCTCTTCGTTGTGAAGGGTGGCCCGTGAGACCTCGACGCCGCCCACGCGCACCGGCGCCATCACGGCCACCGGCGTCAGGGCGCCCGTGCGGCCGACCTGGACGATGATGTCCTCAACCACCGTCGTTTCCTGCCGGGGGGGAAATTTGAACGCAATGGCCCATCTGGGCGCACGCGATTTCACCCCGAGCTCGGCCTGCAAATCGAAGGCGTCCACCTTGATGACCGCACCGTCGATCTCGTAGGGGGTCTCGTCCCGGTCGGCGAGAATCCGGTTGGCGTGCGCGATGGCTTCATCCAGGGAGCCGCACTTTTTCCAGGAGGGGTTCACCGGAAACCCCCAGAGGGGCAGCGCGGAGAGCAGCCGGGACTGGCTCTCGAAGGCGAACCCCTCGATGCGCCCGATGGCGTAGATGTAGATGTCGAGCGGGCGCGCCGCCGCGATGCGCGGGTCCAGCTGCCGGAGCGAGCCGGCCGCCGCATTGCGCGGATTGGCGAAAGGGGGCTCTCCCGCCTCCAGCCGCGCCTTGTTCAACTCCCGGAAAGGTTCGATCCGCATGAAAACCTCACCGCGCACCGAAAGATACGTGGGAACCTGGGGACCGCTTCGGGACTGTTCAAGCCGTGCGGGAATCGCCGAAAGAGTCCGAAGATTCTCCGTGGCCATCTCGCCGCGCACCCCGTCCCCGCGTGTTCCGCCCGATACGAAAACGCCTCCCTCGTAGATCAGCTCAACGGCGAGGCCGTCGAGTTTCGGCTCGACAACATACGCCCACTCCTCCACTTCCCGATCGAAATTCTGGAGGAGAAACCGGCGGGCGCGTTCCTCGAACTCGCAGACTTCCTCCTCGCTGGCCGCGTTTTCAAGGCTCATCATCGGGGGATCGTGCTCAAAAACCTTGAACGCCTCGAGGGGCTTCGCGCCCACCATCTGGGTCGGAGAAGCCGGCGTCACCAGGGAAGGGTATTTTTCTTCAAGGGCTTGAAGAGCCCGAAACTTCCGATCATATTCGGCATCGGAAACAGCCGGGGCGTCGAGAACGTAGTACCTGTAATTGTGCTGATGGAGTTCCGCCGCCAGTTCCCGGGCTCTTTTCTGGTCTTTCGGGGGAACTTTCTTTTTTTTCATCGGTATCCACGCCGGAGCGGAGCGGCTTCGCCTAGAAGGATTTGAGGCGCTCCAGGGCATTTCTCGCCGCGTCGGAGCCGGGGTACTTTCTTCCCACCCGCTCGAGCAGCTCTCGCGCGCTCGCCTTGTCGCCCAGACTCAAAAAAGAAAGCGCTTCTTTCAGGAGCGCGTCGGGGGCCTTGTCTCCATTGGCGTAGTCTACCTGCACCTTGTTGTAAGAAAGAATCGCCCGCTCGTAATTTTTTTCCGCGAAATACGATTCCCCGATCAGGTACTGGGCATCGTCGGCGAGTTCGTGGGTCGGATATTTTTCGATGAAACGCTGGAGGAGCAGCCGCGCCCGCGGAAAGCTCTTTTCCTTTTCCAGGACGCGCACGGCCTCGTTGAAATCAACCTCCGGCCCCGCCTTTTCCACGGGCGGAGACGAAGGCAACGCGGAAGGATCTCCCGCGGGAGGAACCGTGGCCACATTCGGGCCCGCCGGAGGAGTGCCCCCTTTGGGCGGTGCAGGGGTTGTGGTTGCGGAAGGCTGCTCCGGCGTTCCAGTGGCGGGAGCCCCGGCGGGAGGCAGCCCGGAGGGACCCTCCGGGGGCACGGTGCCGGCGCCTACCCCGGTTCCCTGAAGCCCGCCCGAGCGCAAAAGAGCGACCGTCTTCTCGTTCGCCTCAACCCGTTTTTTGAATTCCTCGAAAAACCGTTCGATGTTTTTCAGGGACTCTGCCTGGGCCCGCTGCATTTTTTCAATGTTGCCCGAAAGCGTTTGCAGCTCCCGGCGGGCCGCTTCGATGCGCTGTTCCTGGTTGGCGAGACCCCGGCGCAAGCTCTCGAGGTGGCGGGCCAAGGCGTCGCTTCCGCTGCCCGATGGCAACGCCGGCGACGGGGAAGAGCCGCTGCCGCCGGCCGGCACTCCCACCTCGGCGCATCCGGCAAGCACGAAGAGGGCCGCCAGACACACCACCGCACGATTCAGAGACAATCGAGTCATATGAAAAAACTCCCCGGCGGCATACCACCGGGGAGTCCTCATTCGGTAAGCCAGGCGGGAACCTTTAGTTCAACCCGGCGGGAACGCCCCCGATTACATTGAACTTGGCCCGGCGGTTTTTGGCCCACGCAATTTCATGATGCCGCGGATCGACAGGACGCTCTTCTCCGTAGCTGACCGTATCGACCCGGGAGGCGGAAACTCCGAGCGAAACGAGATAGTCCTTCGCTGCCTGCGCACGACGATGACCGAGCGCAATGTTGTACTCGCTCGTTCCGCGCTCGTCCGCATGTCCTTCAATCTGGATCCGGATCGTCGGAAAATCGGACAGAAAGCGCGCCTTATGATCCAGGACTCCCCGCATGTCGGTGCGGATTTCAAACCTATCGAAATCGAAATAGATCAAGTCATTCTCAAGCTGTTGAATCCCGCTTTTCATTCTCTGCATTCGCTGGCGTGCAGCTTCCTGCATGGCGCTTGACGGAGGAGCTGTACCACTGCCGCGCCGACTGGCAGCGGACACATCCTCATCCGTTTTCACGAGTTGCTCGGCACAGCCAACCACAAAAAACAGCGCCGCAGCCACCAGGGCAAAACGAAATCCCTTGGTTTTAAGCTTAGAAAACATTCAATTCTCCTCCTCGCAATACTGCGGTCGGGCATCCATGGAGAAACCAAACCGAACGCAAAAACCCATCGCCTCAATTTAACAGAACGGACAAACCCTATATGGCTGTTTTTACACCTTTTTCACACCTACAGCCATATCTTACAAGATCCAAGGCCACACAAGTATAATCTGCTTCACACTTTGGAGCAAGCCCGTAAACGCCCATCTTTATTGTCTTTTTCGTGCTTTTACGGCAACGAGGGAGACCAGGAGGGCTCCTGGCCGGGGGGGAGGCGGAAGAGCTGCGTCCCCATGGCGGTCATCACATATACATATTTCAGGCCGGAACGATCTGAGGAAAATGCGATATGCCGCCCGTCCGGCGACCAGGTAGGAGATTCGTTTCGGCCCTGCCCGCCGGTCAGGCGCCGGAGATCAGAGCCGTCGGGATTGACGGAAACCACATCGATGGATTTGTTGTCCGTCAAGCGGCTGCTGAAGGTGATCCGGTCCCCCCGGGGGCTCCACTCGGGCTCGGAATTGTAGCTTCCCTGGAAAGAAATCCGCTTCGGACCCGAGCCGTCCGCGTTCATGACATATACCTGCGGGCCGCCCGCGCGACCGGAAGTAAAGACGATCTTTTTCCCGTCGGGCGAGAAGGAAGGCGACACGTCGATTCCGTAATTGCGCGTGAGGCGCTTCCGGACACGAAGTATCATGTCGTACCTGTGGAGCTGGAAATTTCTTCCCGTCAGCTCGGAGAAAACAAAATACCGGCTGTTCGGCGAGAACGCGCCACCGATGGCCTGGTTCTTCCTTGAACTCACCCGGATCTCCGGCCCGCCATTGGTGGGCAGAAGAAAAACGCCCGGGGGATTCGACTTGAACGAGGAATAGGCCAGCCACTTTCCATCGGGAGACCAGGCCGGCGAGTTGTTTCCGTGTCCGTTCCGGGTCACGCGCCGCAAAGAAGCGCCGTCCCAGTCCATGATGTATATCTCGCCGCGGGTGCGGGCGGTGCGCTTGGCGACAAAAGCGATCTGGGTGTCGAACACCCCCGCTTCTCCGGTGAATCTCTCCATCACTGCGTTTGCAAACCGGTGCGCCAGAATCCGCCAGTTGCTCTTGGGGTACTGGTACCTTTTCCCCAGCTCCTGTGTGCCGCGCGCCGTGTCGTACAGGTAGGCCTCCACCAGTACCTGATCCCCCTCAATCACGTAGCCGCCCTTGATGAGGGCCTCGGCGCGAACCACATTCAGCCACTCGGAAAAGCGCTGTTCATCTCTCCTGATTCCCGCCGCGAAGGGATCTTCCAGATAGCTCTTCCGGGAAGGAAAATAAAAAATACCGGTCCGGGTGAGATCGCTCTGTATCAAATCGGCGATTTGCTCTCCCAGCGGATCGCGGCGGCCCTTCAGGGGCCGGAACGCCGGGAGCGCGATGCGGATTTTGCGCGCCGTGGGGGAGTAGATGTCGATGAATACCCGACTCTTCGCGGCCTCGGCCCACCCGCCCGCAAACACCGCCAGAAAAAAAAGGAAGGCCACGCCGCAGCGCACCGCAAGGAAAAACACTTTTTTCATCCGTTCACCTATTTGCAAAAGCTCCGGCCGCAGAAACGAAACCCCAGCAGCAGCCAGGCATCCTCTATCGTGTTCGGCGGAGGTGGAAACGAGGGACTCGCCGCCTTGGCCACTGCCCGCAGCGCCGCATCGTCATAGGCGCGATTGCCGCTCGAGCTGTCGAGCTTCAGAGCCCGGATGCGTCCATCCCGGCTGACGTCAACGGTCACCGTCGTCCGGTAATTTTCCACCTTTTCCAGACTTAGCGGAATGGCCCAGTTGCTCCGCACCCGCTCGGCCAAAAGACCGTAGTAGCGCTCAAGCTCGGTACGGGCAACGCCGCCACCGCCCGCTCCCAGGCTGCCGCCCCCCTGCCCGTCGCCGCCCCCTTGCCCCGGATATCCATAGCGGGCCGGGGGAGAGGGCTTGGCCGGTTCCGCTTTCGCCACCCGGGTTTCTTTCTTCGGTGAATCCAGGGATTTGGCGTATCGCTCCCGCCAGCTCTTTTGCCGGAGCAAGCGCTTCTCCCGCTCCGAGAGCACTTTTGGGGGCGGTTTTTTCGCCTTGCGGAGCGCCTGGGCGTCTGTCTTTTTCGCTGAAGCGGTTTGTCTCGTCTTCCGGATCTGCTTTGGCTTCGCATCCGGGGGCCGGCGCTGGGGGCGATCTCCCGATTTCCCACGCGTGGAACCTCCGGGGATCTCGTCCGCACCGACGAGGCTGACAGCCGTGCCGCTTCCGAAATAACGGTATCTGGGCTTCGAGGGCGCCAAAGTCACCCAGACAAACAGCAGCGCATGAAGCGCAAACGAAGACGCCCAGGCAATGCGAAAGCGCTTGTTCTGAAAAATTCCGTTGACCCGGCTTCTCCGGCGATTTCCGTCGGAAGCGGGAGGGAATTCACGGGCGTTATCTTTCATTGGATTCCGATCTGGAGACGGACTGCCCCTCATCCTGAAGACCGTCTCGTCAGCGCCGGCCTGTCCGGCGGCGCTTTTGTCGGGGGGAATCTTCCAGCGGGTCCGTTACCATATTGAGTTTCTTGATCCCCGAAGCCCGAATCGCGGCCATCGCCTTGACGACTTCTCCGTAGGGGACATCGCGATCCGCCCGAAGGAAAACTTCCTTTTTTTGCCGGCCCTGGAATATGGCCGTGAGTTTCGTCCGCAGATCGGAAGCCCGTATCTCCCTGTCATTGATGTAGATTTTCCGGCCCTTGTCTACGGTGACGATGATCGCATCTTCGGTCGGGTCGGCTCCTTCGGCCGTCACCTTGGGCAAATCAACATGCACGGCCTGCTGAAGGAGCGGGGCTGTCACCATGAAAATGATCAAAAGAACGAGCATGACATCCACCAACGGCGTAACGTTGATGTCCGAAAGACGGCTGCCCCGGGTGATATTCGATGCCATGGCGAGTCCCGCGCGCTAGATGCGCATGAAATGGCGGCCCACCAGATTCAGGAAATCCGCAGAAAAATTTTCAATCTCATCTGAGATAACCTTGACCTGGTTCTGGTAATGGTTGTAGGCGATCACGGCGGGTATCGCCGCCGCAAGCCCCACCGCGGTCGCGATCAAGGCCTCGCTGATGCCGGGCGCCACCACGGCGAGACCTGCCGTCCCCTGTATCCCGATTTCCCGAAAAGAGTTCATGATGCCCCAAACCGTTCCGAAAAGACCGATGAACGGCGTGGCGCTGGCCGTGGTGGCGAGAAAGGTCATCGCCCGCTCCAGCTTTCCGATCTCCTCGTTCGCCGCCCGCTTGAGCGCCCGCTCGACGCCCTCGATGCCGTTCCCACGGGGGGAGAAAGATTCCTCCTCATCGCCGCCCCTGGCCTTTAATATCTGGTCCACCTCGCGGTAGCCGGCGGAAAATACGTTGAAAAGGGGATTTCCCGCAAAGCCGGCCGACTCTTCATGGAGCTGGTCCAGCCGCTTGGCGCGCCAGAAAATTTCCTGGAAGCTTTCCGCCCCCCCCCTGGCTCGCCGCAATTCAATATACTTCCAGATGATGATGGCCCAAGAGGTCAGGGAGAAAAAAAGAAGCACCAGCAACACGAGAGCGACCACCCCCCCGGAATGAAAAGCCAGGGAGATAATGTCGAACTCTTTTCTGGAAGCGGCGGCGGAACCTGTGGTGATGGGTGCGGCAACAAAAGCGAAAAACAAAGTCTTCTCCTCGGCGGACGGAGGTGACAAAAATACCATCTCTGCATAATCGCAGTCAATACAAATGTTTTTGGCGAATCATTGACACCCCTTCTGAACCATGGCGATAATTTCTAACCGCCCGCCCGGAGGCTTGCCACGTGAGCATCGCACGCTCCAAAACCGCTGTGGTCACCTACATTGATCAGGAAGCGGATTCGCTGTGGGAACTCTCCCGGGAGCTTCATCAGAACCCCGAAATCAGTCTCGAGGAACATTTTGCAAGCCGCAGGCTCTCTGCCTTCCTGCGGGAGCGGGGCTTCCGCGTTCAAAAGGGAATCGCGGGCTTGCCGACCGCATTCCTGGCTCAAAGATCAGGCTCAAAACCCGGAAAAAGCCGCGTTTCCTTTCTCGCGGAATATGACGCCCTCCCAAAAATCGGGCACGCCTGCGGCCACAACATCATCGCGGCGGCGAGCGTCGGCGCGGCCGCGGCCCTCGCGAAAACACTCCCACCCAAGGAAGGGGGAATCGCCGTCTTCGGAACTCCGGGGGAGGAGAAAGGGGGCGGGAAAGTCATCATGTCCCGGAAAGGCATCTTCCGGGGCGTGGACGCCGCCCTGATGATCCACCCCGCAGCCGAAACGCGGGCCGAGGTCAACTTTCTCGCCCTCGCCGAGATTTACATCCATTTTGAAGGAAAAGCCTCTCACGCCGCCGCCGCTCCCGAGGCGGGCATCAGCGCGCTCGAGGCGACCCTCGCCACCTTTCAGTCCATCGCCGCGATGCGCCCCGGCCTTCCACCGGGCGATTCCGTGTACGGCGTCATCACAGAGGGCGGTGAGGTGCCCAACATCATCCCGGACAAATCCGCCTCGTGGTTCTATGTGCGAAGCGCCACCCGCAAGGGGTTGGAGGCCCTCCTCAAGAAGGTGAAAAACTGCGCCCAGGCCGCCGCGAAAACAACCGGCGCGCGGCTCCGCTTTGTGAAAAGCCCGATCACCTACGAGCCCTTGCGGATGAACTCCCGGCTGGCGGCTCTCTTTCGAGAGAATCTCGCTGCCCTCGGGGAGCGGGAAGCCGACCCGCTTCCGCCGCTGGCGATGGGCTCCTCCGACGTGGGAAACGTCAGCCAGAAGGTGCCGACCATTCATCCCCAAATCAGAATGGTTCCCGAAGATGTGTTCCCCCACACCCCGGCCTTCGCCCGGGCCGCCGGCGGCAAAGAGGGAAGACGCACGCTCCTGCTCGGCGCCAAGGCGCTCGCCATGACCGCCCTGGACCTGCTCCTCGATGAAAAAGCACGCGAGGAGGTGTGGAAAGAATTCCGCGCCCGGGCGCGAGCGGCTGCGCCGCGCCGGAGGCGAGCGCCATGATCGCCAGGATCTTCGCCATCAGCGCCGCCCTCGTTCTGGCCTGGCCGTACCATCCGGCGGCGCATTCGAGCCCCAAGGACTCCGCCGTGCAGGTGGCGCCGCTTCCGGCCGCCTACCCGCGCCTCCTTCAGGCGAAAAAATACGACGAGCTTCTGGAAAGACTCCAAAACGACCCCTCCGGCCTGGGCGGAAGAAAACCCTTTCTCCTCGGCTACGCGCTTCTCCAGGCCAAGCGCCACGGCGACGCCATCGCGCATTTCGAAGAGGCAATCCGGAAAACCCCCGAGATTGCAGCCCATGCGCTTTTCTTTCTGGCCCAGTCCCACCGGGGAGCGGGCGATAACGAATCCGCCCTCCGGGCCCTGCAAAAGATGCTCCAGCGCGATCCCGGCATCGCGCACGCGCCGGAGGCCTTGGAGCACATCGCCCGCATCGAGATAGAAGAAAGCCGCCACGGCGATGCCGCCAGGACGCTGGAGCACCTTCTTCGCCGTTTCCCGGATCACGAGCGCTTTGCCGCTTTTCTCGCTCTCGCGGCCCGCACCCATGAGATGGCCGGAAACCATCGCGCGGCGGCACTCGCGTGGAGAAGGCTCTGGATGGATCACGGAGAAACCCCCGAGGCGAAGGAGGCGCTGGAAAAAACCGAATCGCTGGGCTTCATGGCCCGGCCGCGGCTCGAACCCATGACGGCGTGGCACTTTTATCAAAGGGCGCGGAGACTGCAAAAGAGATATTACTACCAGGAGGCGTACGATTCTTTCCAGCAATTGAAGTCGCGCTTTCCAGGCTCTCTCTACGAACGGCAAATCATCCTGAACGAAGCGCTCACCCTCTACGCGCTTCGCCGGACCGATCAGGCGCGGCCCGCGCTGGAGAGAGCCATCTCCCTCTATCCCGTCAAGAACAGCGACCGCGCCATGGCCAGATACCATCTGCTGCGCAACCATCTTCGCGCCAATGACCGGACCGGCTTCGGCGAGGATTCGCGCCTTCTCCTCGAAGAGTCTCCGGAAGGGAAATGGGCCGCACGGGGCCGGTATCTTCTCGCCCGGGTGCACGAGGACTCCGGCCGCTACGAGGACGCCACCCGCTCCTACCAAGAAGTCGTCCGCTTCCATCCTGCGTCCCCGCTTGTGCCCAAGGCCATGTGGCAGTTGGCCTGGATCCAATACCGCTCCAGAAAATTCCAGAATGCGCAGCAAGAATGGGAGGAACTCGGCCGCCGCTTTCCAAATCACTCGCTTGCTTCCTCGGCCCTCTACTGGAGCGCGGCCGCAGCCGAAAAAAGCGGAAAGCCGCAGGAAGCCGCCGCGCGTTACCGGCGGGCCGTTCAAATCTACCGCCACCTCTATTTCG
>JAQBZT010000074.1 GCA_027622355.1 bacterium
GCGCGGAGGAGATGGCCGAGGCCTGCCGCGCGGCGGCGGCCGAGGCGCGGCTCGCCTTCGGGGACGATCGCATCTATCTCGAAAAGCGGCTCGACGCGCCGCGCCACATCGAGGCGCAGCTGCTCGGCGACGGGAAGGGGGGCGTCCTCCATCTCGGGGAGCGGGAGTGCTCCCTCCAGCGGCGCCACCAGAAGGTGATCGAGGAGAGCCCGGCGACGGGTCTTGCGCCAGAGGTGCGGGCCCGGCTTCTCGAGGCTGCCTGCGCCCTTTTCTCGAAGCTCGAATACCGCGGGGCGGGGACGGCGGAATTTCTGCTCGATGGCGCGGGGAATTTCTATTTCCTCGAGATCAACGCGCGCCTCCAAGTGGAGCACCCGGTGACCGAGATGGTGACGGGCCTCGATCTGGTGCAGCTTCAGCTTCGGATCGCGGCCGGGGAGAGGCTGCCGCTCGCGCAGGCGGATGTCCGCCTCCGGGGCCACGCCGCCGAGGCACGCCTCTA
Organism: bacterium; assembly: GCA_027622355.1. Classification (NCBI taxonomy): domain Bacteria; species bacterium. Next base: position 503 of record JAQBZT010000074.1, read on the forward strand.
CGCGGAGGACCCGGCGCGGGATTTTCTGCCGCAGAGCGGCCGGGTGCGCAGCTGGCTTCCTCCCGCGGGCGCGGGGGTCCGCGTGGACGCGGGAATTGCGGCGGGCTGCGATGTCCCGCCGGAGTACGATCCGCTCCTGGCGAAGATCATCTGCCACGGAGCGGACCGCACCGAGGCGCTCGGGCGGCTCTCCGGCGCCCTCGCCGACCTGAAGGCGACCGGCGTCCGCACGAACCAGGATTTTCTCTCCGCGGTCCTCGCCCATCCGGCCTTCCGCGCGGGAGGAATCGCGACGGATTTCATCGCGCGCCACCCCGAGGTGCTGGCCCCTCCCTTTCCGGCGGCGCTTCTCCCCCATGCGAAGCTGGCGGCGGCCCTCGCGCTCCATCTTGAAACCGCGGTCCGGCCCCGCCCCGATCGGGATGAGGCGGAGATGGATGATGGGCCCGACCCCTGGGATGCGCCGGGGCGCTGGCTGCCGGGAGGGATGGCATGAGTTCGCTCCGCTTTGCGGACTGGGCGGCGCGCGTGACGCCCCGGGGGGATGGGGACTTCTCGGTCTCCCTCGATGGCGAAGCGCATGAGGTGCGCCTGATCGGCCGGGAGGGCGATCTGCTCTTGTTCGAGGTTGATGGCCAAAAGTATACGGCGGCGGTCGAAATTCGCCGCGATCAGGTCGAGGTCTGGCTCGAGGGGCGGCGGGCGGTTTTCTCCCGCGGGCGCCGGAGAGCCGCGGCGCAAACCGCGGGCCCCCTGCGGGCGGAGATGGCCGGCCGGGTGCTCGAAGTGCGGGTCAAGGCGGGGGACAAGGTGGCGGCGGGCGATGTCCTTCTGGTGGCGGAGACGATGAAGATGGAGCATCCCCTCCGGGCGGAGGCCGCGGCGGAGGTGGTGCGGGTCTTCGTCGCGGCGGGCGATCGCATCCGGCCGGGGGAGCCGCTGATCGAGCTCAAGCCACCGGCACAGGGTGGGTGAAGCCCGGTCTTTTGCGGTGCCTCCGCATCCTTCAGGCGAGCGTGACGCGGACCTCCCACTCGCCATGGCCTTTTTTGACCTCGATGGCGTGGCCCGCGCCCTCGGCCCAGTTCCCGATGTTCTCCACCGCCAGCGGATAGTCCACCCAGATGAGGAGGGTGTCTCCCGCGGCGGCGCGGCGGGCTTCCTCCTGCACCTGCATCAGCGGGTCGGGACAGATCTGCCCCCGCAGGTTGATCTCGATGGTTGATGCCATGAAGCGGGCTCCTTTCTGTGCAAGGCGGAGGCTCAGTTTTTTTCTTTTCCCGGCCGGGCGGGCGGGCCTGGGCATGACGATGTGTCCGTTTTTGCGGAAAAAGCTGCAAGGAAGCGGGCTTTGGCATCCCCCGGCAGGCCCTTATAATATACCAGAGAGACTGTTTTTCCAGGGGAGAAGGTTCCGTGCCGTTTTTTGGAAAAAACATGAAATCGCGGCTCCGCCAGCCATTCGCCATGGTGGTGGTGGTCGGCCTGGTCTTTGTTGCGCTCCTGACGTTTGCGGGCGGCTGGTTTTCGACGCAGGTGGCGTGGAACACCACGGTCCGGGCCGAGGCGTACCGGCAGGCGCTGCGCATCCGGCGCGCGATCTTCCGCCAGCTGAATATCGCAGCCGCTTTTATCGAGCCTTCCTCCCCGGCGGCGGCGGCCGCATTTGAAATACTGAAATCGAAAGAGTTCTTCCGGGATGAAGAGGGGCTTGTGGCGATACACATCTGGGACCGGGAGGGGAAGCTGGCCTGGTCCTCCCGTGAACAGATGATGGGAAAGGGCCTCGTCAACAATATCCCTCCCTCCGCGCGCGGGGGAGAGTTTGTGCATTCGTTTCGCGTGTTGGACCACGAAAGCCTTGGGCCGGGGAGCGAATCCGCGGTTTTGCTCGAGGTCATCGTGCCGCTCTGGTGGGGGACGCGGGAGCCGGGAACCCTCCCGGATCTTTATGCCGAGATTTACGTTACCCCCGATTTTTTGGTCGGGGATTTTCGCGAAAGCAGCTCCCGGATATGGGTGGTCAGCATCGCGCTCGGGGCGGCGGGCTATCTGTTTTTGATCGGAGTGGTGTGGATGATGATCCGCCAGCGCAGCCGCTCTTTCGAGCAGGAAGGGTATTTGTCGGTTTCCCGGAGGATCGCGGCGGCCACCGCATCCATCCTGGAGCCGGAGGAGTTGTTCGAAAAAATTGTCCGGGAGATTCGCCAGGCCATCCCCTGCGATCGCTGCCTGCTGGCCAGCTTTGATCCCGTGGGCCGCAAGTTCAGCGCCTGGCGGGTCGAATCGGATTTGCCGCTCGGGGTATACGGCGAGCGGCTCCGGCCCGAGCAGGGAGAACTCCTGGACGAGATTTATTTGAAAAGGGCGCCCTACCGCGTTTTTTCCGACCTTCGCAACTCCGGCCATATCCGCGCCCGTGAGTTGTGGGAGGCCGGCCTACGGAGCCTGTTGATAGTTCCGGTGCTGCGCGATGAGACGCCCATTGCCCATATCGCCATCTCCAGGACCCGGCTGGATGCCTTCGGCATGGAGGAGGTGAATCTGCTCCTCGCCATCGCGGGCCAGATTGCCCCCGCGCTGCGGAACGCCGCGCTCTACCACACGGCGGAGACCCGCGCCCGGCGGATGGAGACGCTGAACGAGCTCACACAGATGGTCACGGAAAATATGGAGTTTTCCGTAATTCTGGATCGCGTCGCCCAGGCCGCGGCGAAGCTTCTGGATGCCGATCACGCCCGGGTGTTCGTGCTGGACGAGCGGCACGAGTCCCTCGTCCTGAAGGCCGCCTACGGGGGATTTCCGCCGCCGCTGACGCCGGAGATGCGGCTATCCTTCGGCCAGAGCGTCACGGGCTGGACCCTCCGGGAGATGCGCCCGCAAATCATCGCCGACGCGCAGACCGACCCGCGCTGGGAGGATGTTTCCTGGGAATGGGTTCCCAGGGAGGAGTTTCGCGCTCTCCTGGTTCAGCCGGTTTCCTATCCGGGCGGCGTTATCGGCTCAATCAATGTCATGTCCGAGAGGCCGGATTTTTTCGCCCCGGAGGATCTGACGCTTCTGGGAATTTTTGCGGGCCATGCCGCGATCGCCATTCACAACGCCCGCCTCCATGAAGAGGCGAAAGATCAGATCGCCGAGCTGGAGAGCCTTCAGAAATCGGCGCAGGCCCTGACCACCGATTTGCACCTTTCCGATCTGCTGAAGCGGATTGACGAGGAGAGCACGAAGCTCCTCGGGGCGGATCGGATGCTTTTCATCACGTGCGATTCCGGCTCGGGAGATGTGCAGTTCATTTATTCGAGAGAGATATCCGAGCGCCACCAGGCCCGGATGCTCGAGCGTTTCGATCAGACGCTCACCTTCCAGGTGCTGCGGACGAACCAGCCGATTTACATCTCCGATACCCAGATCGATCCGCGCTATCCGTTTTCGTCCGAGATTCCGAAAATCGAGGGCTTCCGGTCGCTGTTGATCTCTCCGCTGATGGACAAGGGCAAGCCTTTCGGGGCGCTGAATTTTTTCTGGAAAGACGTGCGTCCCTTCTCGCAGGGCGACATCGCCTTGGCCCAGGTTTTTGCGGATCAGGCGGCCGTCGCCATCCAGAATGCCAGACTCCATGACGAAATCAGACGGAACCGGGACTTCCTGCACAGCGTGGTCGGCGATACGGCGGACCCGGTGATGATTGCGGACATGGAATATAACGTCATTTTCTGGAACACGGGCGCCGAGCGGCTTTACGGATACACCGCGGAAGAAGCAGTGGGCCGCAGAGTCAGCTTCCTGTTTTCGGAGCGGGAGCGGGACAAGGTCATCGAACTGGGAAGGCACGTCCGCTAGGCCGGAGAGACGATGACTTTTGATGCCCACATGCTGACGAAAGAAGGAAAGGAAATCCCCGTCTCGGCGACGCTCTCTCCCGTCAAGCAGGAAGACGGCAAGGTGATCGCCGTCTCCGCCATCCACAAGAATCTGACCGAGCGCATCGAAGCCGAGCGCGCGCTCCGGGAGAGCGAGGAGCGCTTCCGGAAGTTTATCGAGTTCGCGGCCGACGCCCTGTTCGTTCACAAGGGAGACGGAAATTTCGTGGACGTCAACCAGAAGGCCTGCGAGGCGCTCGGCTACACCCGGGAGGAGCTTCTGGCTCTCTCCGTGTTCGACGTCGAGATGAAAGCGGCTCGGAAAGAGAGAGCGATCAGATGGGAAAATATCCCTTCCGGCGAGACCGTGACGCTGGAGGGCGTTCACCGCCGCAAGGATGGCTCCACGTTTCCGGTCGAGGTCCATCTCGTAACATTGGAGCTGGGAGACGAGAAGCTCTTCCTTTCCCTGGTCCGCGATGTCAGCGAGAGAAAACGCAGCGAGGAGGCGCTGCGCCTCGCCAAGGAGGAAGCCGAGGCCGCCAACCAGGCCAAGAGCGATTTCCTCTCCAACGTGAGCCATGAGTTGCGGACCCCGCTGACCTCGGTGGTCGGATTCAGCGAAATCCTCATGATGAACCCGAAGAACGAGAAGGCGGAGCGCCTGATCTCCATGATCCACCAGTCGGGCAAGCATCTCTCAAGGCTGATCGAGGATCTTCTCGACTTCGACCGCATCGAGGCGGGCAAGGTGCGTCTTACGCTCGATGAGGTGCCGATCAACGAATTGATCATCGGGGCGATCGAGTCGCGGCGCCCGACGCTGCCGGAGGGCTTGTATCTGGAGAGCGATCTCGACCCCGAATGCGGCGATGTGTTTTGCGATCCCACACGGGTCAGCCAGGTGATCGGCAATCTCGTTGACAATGCCGTGAAATTCTCGCCCGAGGGCGGCTCGATTCGGATTCAGGCCCGGCGGCAGGCGGGCGAGATACTGGTCAGCGTCGCGGACGAGGGGATCGGCATCGCGCCCGATGAGACCGAGAAGGTCTTCGAGCGGTTCCGGCAGCTCCAGAAGGGCCACCGCAGGAGCGGCGAGGGCCTCGGCCTCGGGCTCAGCATCGTGCGGGCGCTTTTGCGGATGCACGGCGGGCGGATCTGGGTGAAGAGCGAGCTGGGGCGCGGGAGCACGTTTACCTTCAGCCTTCCGAAGCGGGCGAATCTCGAAGGGGCGGGGGCGCCCTTCGCCGTTCCGCGGCGGGCGGACGAACTCTCGCCGCGCCTGTTCGAGCCCTGGGCGGACATCTCCGTGCTGGTGGTGGATGACATCGAAATCACCCACGAGTATATGCGGGCGCTTCTCAGGAGCGCCTCGAAGGTTCATTCGGCCTATAACGGCAATGAGGCGCTGGCGCAGGCCCGCGAGATGCGCCCCGACCTCATCCTGATGGATTTGCGGATGCCGGTCATGGACGGATTCGAGACGACGGAAAAGCTGAAGGCCGATCCCTTGACGGCGGAGATTCCCATCATCGCCGTGACGGCGCAGGCCGTTGAGGAAGACCGCGTCCGCGCCTTCAAGGCGGGAGCCGAGGGCTTCGTCAACAAGCCGGTGAACATATCCCAGTTCCGCCAGGCGATTGAGGCCGTTTTCGCGTCGCGGCGGGAAAAGGCGCGTGAAGAAGAGCGGAAAAATTCCTGACCCTCGCCCGGGGGCGGGCGGCTAGCCCATGGTGTGCACTTTATCGGGCCGTATCCTGTAGATGACCCGCACGTCGCCCGCCTTGCGGTGTGGATAGGTGTCGAGCCCGAGATACTTCTTCGCCAGCCGGTCAATGTGCGCCTCGGCGCCTTCTTCGGTGATTTCCACCACGGTTCCCCGGATTCCCACATAGCGGAACGGATTGTCGGGATCGACCAGCGCGAGGGCCACCTTGTTCTGCCGCCGCATGTTGCGGTCCTTCAGGCGGCCCTTGGCCGAGTTGAGCAGAATCAGCTCGCCTTCGGTGCTGAACCAGATCGGTGAGACCTGCGGGGAGCCGTCTTTCATGACGGTGGCCAGATGGATCAGCGCCTTGCTCTTGAGCAGGGCGGCGTGGCTCTCGGGGATCTTCGCTGCATTCTCGTTCATCTTTTCTCCTTTTGAGGCGGGCGGCTCAGGCGCCCATCACCTCGGTCTGTGGCGGCGGATAAGACTCGGTGACGACCGGCGACTTACGGGTCTGCAGTTTTCCCGGCCGCTCGCCCGCCGCGATCACGATGTTGCAGAGCCAGTTCTCATCGTCCTGCTCGGGGAAGTCCTTGCGGAAGTGGCCGCCCCGGCTTTCCTCGCGCATGAGCGCCGCCGCCCCGAGCATGGCCGCCACATCGATCAGGTTTTCGGTTTCAATCACATTCATGGCCAGTTGGCAGCGCTTGCGCGTCTCGTCCGTTTCGATTGGGACGGCCCGTGCGATATCGCGGAGTTCCTCGAGGCGGGCGAGCCCCTGCGCGATCCGATCGCCGGTGCGGACCTGTCCCAGATTGTTGAAGACGTTGTCCTGCAGCGCGAGGCGGAACTCGGCGGGTGCTATGCCGCCCCGGGCGGAGAAGCGCCGATCGAGGCCCGCAAGAGCGTCCGCCAAGGCTTTCTTCGGCGCCGCCCCCGAAGGCGGCCCCGGGCTCTCCTGGGCCGCCGCACGCCCGGCGCGGGTGCCGAACACGAAGCTGTCGGCCAGCGCGGCGCCTGCCAGGCGGTTGGAGCCGTGAATGCCGCCGGCGGCCTCACCGCCGGCGTAGAGGCCCTCAAGGGTGGTGTGTCCGTTCTCGTCGATTTTCAAGCCGCCCAGAAAAGTGTGTGGGCCGCTGCAGACCTCGATGGGCTCCTTCTGGATGTCCACGCCCGCGTTCTTGAAGGCCTGGACGATGGGCTCGACCTCCGGGCCCACCGCGTCAATGACCTCGCGGGCGTCGAGATAGACCGTCCCGTGATCGGTGCCTCTTCCTTCGAATATCTCGAAGCCCACCCCCCGGTTGATGAGCGAACGGCCGGATTTTTCGTAGGCGGCCTCCGGCGCGTCGGGGTTCCACTGCTTCATGAAGCGCTCGCCGTTTCGGTTCAGCAGGCGCGAGCCCGCCCGGATGAAGCCGGTGCTGTAGGGGGGATAGCCGGCCAGCTTCTCGGGCCATCCGGTCATCAGCTGGTAGTCGATCATCTCCATGTCGATCAGCTCGGCCCCGGCGCGCCGCGCCATCGCGTAGCCATCGCCCGTGACCTGGGGAGGCGAGTCATTCACCTTGTGGAGCTGCGGCGCCCCGCCCGAGCAGAGGATGGTGCTGCCCGCCCGGACGGCGAAGGGGCGCCCCTCCTTGTGCCGGAGGCCCCAGGCCCCGATCACCCGGCCGCCATCGTCCTGAAGGAAATCCACCAGAAAGGAGTTGTTGTGGATTTCGACGCCGACATCCTTCACCTTTTGGGAGAGCGTCGCCATGAGGGGCTTTCCGATCATGCGGACGCAGTGAACGAAGCGGGCGTAGGTGTCCCCTGCGTTGTGCTTTTGCGAGTATTTGTCCTCTCCCACCTTGACGAGGCCGAGCCCCCATGAATCGATGGTGTAGGTGCGCTCGAGCGCTTCTTCGACCATGATGCGGGCGAGCCGCTGGTTGTTGATGCCGTAGCCGCCGGCGATGGCGTCCTTCCAGTGTTCGAAGGGGTTGTCCCTGGGATCGGCGTGGCCCAGCGCGGCGGCGTAGCCTCCCCGGGCCATGGAGGAGCTGCCCGCCGGGAACGTCCCCTTTGTGAAGAGGCAGACCTGGCGTCCCTGCGCCCGGGCCTCGATGGCGGCGAGCATGCCCGCCACCCCGCCGCCGATGACCATCACCTCACAGGAAAGCTCGTCGTAGCTGCCGCGCGAAGCCATTTTCGCTCCCATGCGTTCAGGAAAACAGCGAGGTATGCGGGGATGACCCTTCAGTATTTACCACCCCTGTTGAATTGGGTGCAATGCCGCGGAAGGATCCTGTGATCCGCAAACAAAAGGAGAGGCCCGCGAAGGCGCCTCTCCCGGAAGAGCGCTGGAGGCGCCACCCGGATTTGAACCGGGGATGGAGGATTTGCAGTCCTCTGCCTTACCGCTTGGCTATGGCGCCGGGTGAAAAGACCGGAAAGCGGAGCCACCACTCTCCGGGGATGCCTTTTATATCGTATCGTCCCCCTTTCGTCTAGAAACAGGGGAGGAGAAAAAGCCCTGCCTTTCGAAGAAAATTTGATATAAGTATGCATAATAATCATCCAGAAAAACAGGAAACTCTCGTTTCGGGGATTGTCCGGAGGGCATGAAATGCGGCGGGTGATTTTCGCAGCGGTCTTTTTTTGTGTGCTCTGCGTTGCGGCCGGGCTTCCGTCTCCGGCGCGAGGGACTTTTCACAAGCGCGATGTGCGCTTCGGCGAGGAGGTCCGCGGCGGTGTCCGCCTCAACTGGCGGCTTCTTGAAGTTCCCACCCGGCCTGGCGTGACCCAACAGGCGGTCATTGTGCAGCGCGAGGGTCCGGCCAAAGGGACTCTCCTTCTTTTTCCGGGCGGGAATGGCGTCGGCTACCGGCTCAAGAAGAAGAAAACAACACTCCGCCTTGGAGGCAACTTTCTCGTCCGCACGGCGCACCGCATCGCGACGGCGGGCTATACGGCGGTGATTGTGAACGTGCCCTCCGATCAGAAAAGCGGCATGGAAGATGAGTTCCGGGGAAGCCCTGCGCACCGGAAGGACATCGAAGGGCTCGTGAAATTTCTGACGGGGGAGGGACACAAAAACATCTATCTTGTCGGAACCAGCCGGGGAACGCTCTCGACGGGCTATCTTTCCACCGTGATGACCGATTTGCCCATTAAAGGTTTTGTCCACACCGCCTCGATGAACGATGTGATGCATTTTCCGCTGGAGAAAGTCCGCCGCCCCGTACTTTTCGTTCACCACGACGCCGATGGATGCCAGGTCACCGAGTACGGCGCGGCCCAGGCGAATTTCAAAAGGCTGCCGAATCACCCGCGGAATTTCTTCCTGACGGTCACCGGCGGCGACACCCCGATGTCGCCCCAATGCATGGGTTTCTCCGCCCACGGCTTTTTCGGGGTGGAAAAGGAGGCGGTGAGCGGCATTCTCAAATGGATCGCCGGGGAGACACTCCCCAAATCCATGGGCCGCTAGCGGGCGCTTTCCCCGATCGTGCCTTCGCGTCTTCCCCCGTTTCGTTTACACTTCGCCTTGGGCTCCTTCCGCGGCGGGGGCCTTTCGTGTGTTCCCATCGAGGAGGCGAGATGGCCAAGGCACAGGCGCTGAATCATTCGATCGAGAACGCTCCCTTTCTCCGGGCCTGCCGCGGAGAGGCAGCCGGCTACACCCCGATCTGGATCATGCGGCAGGCCGGCCGCTACATGAGGGAATACCGCGAGCTCCGCGCCCGCGTGTCCTTCATCGAGCTCTGCGAGCGGCCCGATCTGGCCACCGAGGCCACCGTCACGGCGGCCGAGGTGCTCGGGGTGGACGCCGCCATTATCTTCTCCGACATCCTGCTCATCCTCCGCCCCATGGGGATGGAGCTCGAGTACGCCAAGGGGGAGGGCCCGGTACTCCACAATCCGGTGCGGGAGGCGAAGGACCTCGATCGGCTCGAGGTGGCGGCGCCCGATTCTCTCTCATTTGTCTATGAAGCGATTCGCCAGACGCGCGCCGCGCTTCCGGCGGGGCTCCCCCTGATCGGCTTCAGCGGGGCGCCCTTCACCCTGGCCGCCTATATGATCGAGGGGGGCGGCTCGCGGAACTTCACCGAGACCAAACGGTTCATGTACGCCGACCCCGGCGCCTGGAACGCCCTGATGGAGAAGCTCGTCCGCGGGCTCATCCCCTACCTGAACGCGCAGATCGAGGCCGGTGCCCAGGCGGTGCAGCTTTTCGACAGCTGGGTGGGCTGCCTCGGGCCGGAGGACTACAAGACGTTCGTCCAGCCGCACAGCCGCGCCCTGATCGAGGGGATCCGGCCCGGCACCCCGGTGATTCACTTCGGGACCGGGACGGGGTCTTTCCTCCCCGAGCTG
>JAQBZT010000075.1 GCA_027622355.1 bacterium
GGGAAAACCGCATGAAACCATCCGGACGCACCGGTATTTCATCCCCCCGGCCGGAAAAAAAAATTACTCTCCCGGTCTCGGTCCGGCCCGAATTAACCCCGAATCAGCTGTCGAAAGCACGAATTTTCCAATATTTACAGTAGTTTTCTTGAATATTCAAATATGTATATAATTATTGACAATACATGTATATGTGGGTAGTGTCCTAAATATAAATAATGAAAACGCGGGGGTGTAGAAGGCTAAAAAATCAATTTTCTGTTCATTTTCTTGTTTCTTTTTATGTTCTTTTACTTTACACTAGATTTGTTTGTAAGGGAGAAAGCACATGGCTTTATTAGACGAGCTTAAAAGGCGACGAGAGCAAATCCAAAAGGAGCTTCGGATGCTTTCGCAACTTTTGCTTCATCGTGCGTCTCTTGAGGCCGAACTTCAGGCAACCGATCTTCTCATTGAACGCACGGTTGTTCGTGAAAGGGAAGGGAAAAACCTTAAAATTCCAGAAAAATTTAAATTAAATCGAACACTTGAATCAACACCAAAAGAACTATCAAGTGGCGTAGCGCAGGATGTTTTTGAAGTCTTGGTAAAGAAGGAAAAGCCAATGCGGATAGTGGAAATTCAAAAGGATGTTTTGCAAAAAAATACTGGCATTACAAGGGCTTCAATTCGGCAAGCCCTTAAGAGAAATCCTGACCATTTCATGGAATATCAACCGCGACGATGGGGGCTTGTTCAGTGGCTAAAAGAGGATTGATGAGAAGACCGAGTCCCTGATTCGCAGACTTGTCCACCGGAATCAGGGGCGTAAAAAGAGAGGCCCGGCCAACGGTATCTTGGGGAAGAAACCGGAGGCCGGGCCAAGGTGGACTAATTTTAAACGGGCCTTTTGGGTGCGTGAACACCCGCAAGGCCCTGGATTCACATCCAGGGAGCAAGCCCCCAGATGCAAACCGTGTATGACGTATATAGTCCAAAAGGGACTAATCGTCAAGTTTTCACATCGGCTTGCTCCCATTTTCCAAGGAGCAAGTGCCGTGAATATCCTGCCAGTTGAACGCAAAATTCAGATTCTAAGTGCCCTTGTCGAAGGGTCCAGTATCCGCTCCATCGAGCGAATGACCAGAACGCACCGAGACACCATTTGCCGCCTTCTCAGGTCCACCGGCGAGCGGTGCCAAGCCATCATGGACGAGAAAATTCGGGGCATCTCATCAAGCGAAATTCAAATTGATGAGGCTTGGTGCTACGTCAAAAAGCGCGACCGCGCACTCAGGACGGATGATGGGCCGGAAGTGGGGGGTCAGTATGTATTTGTGGCCCTGGATGCGAACACCAAGCTAATCCCCTGCTTCGCTATTGGAAAGCGGGATCAGGCGACAGCCCTTCGCCTCATGAAATCCCTTGATGAGAGGGTGGTAACACGATTCCAGCTTACCACCGATTCCTTCCCTGGCTTCTTGTACGCTGTGGCAGATGTTTTTGGCTGGCATGGAATTGACTACGCTCAGATCAACAAGCGGTTTGCAGGTGCCTCTACGCCCGTGCGTGAGGGCTATGGCCCTTCAAAATTCATAAGAGTACGCAAGGTACCTATTATGGGGTATCCAGACCCCAAGAGAATCAGCACGTCTTACATCGAGCGTCAGAATCTCACCATGCGGATGCAGATGAGGCGGTTCACGCGCCTAACCAACGCCTTCTCAAAGAAGCTGGAAAACCTCAAGGCGGCTGTGGCCCTGCATTTTGCTTGGTACAACTTCGTGCGGGTGCATCAGACGTTGGGGACAACTCCGGCGGTTGCGGCGGGGGTAGCGGATCGGGTGTGGACAATAGGGGAATTAGTTACATAATATTGCCTAAAAAGGAATTGTTGATGCCTTTGAAATATCCACCAACTCCGGGCCAGATTGTGATTTGCGATTTTCGGGGCTATTTAGCAAATGAAATTACCAAGAAACGTCCTGTGGTTGTCGTGTCTCCAAGGAGCAGAACTGATCGGGTGTGTTCTGTGGTACCTGTAACGCATTCGGCCCCAATGCCCATGATGGACTATCATTACCTTCTTCCGCCGGGTGCGATACCGATGCTCGGGGAAAAAGACCTGGACCAATGGGTGAAATGCGATCTTGTGGCTACGGTTAGCCTTGATAGGCTTCATTACATCGGTCTCGGGAAAGACGAAAACGGCAAGCGGAAATATTTTTATACTGAATTAGAAAACAGATACTTAGAGGGAATTAGAGGGTGCATTAAATTTGCCTTGGGGATAAGATAGGCGTATATTACTTTACTACCCGCTTAGCCGGGCTTGAGACTCCCGAAAGGGAGCAGGCATCGCAGGGGTCGAGGGCAAGGCCAGCGATGCCTCAAAAATCCAACCCCGGGGCTTCTGCCCCGGGGTTTTTTTTGTGTGTGTGGGGGGTACCCCTGGAGTTTCACAGGGCACTTCACGGCTGAAATTAGGACACTACCTATATGTGTATATCTTTCACATCCTGCCTCCCCGGGCGGGAGGGCGATGAATTTCCATCCGGGCCACTCGCGCCCCCAACGAAAGGAGACCCGATGAATCTTCCGGCTTCCCCATGTGCGCCGCAGGTCTCCGCATCCGCTCCCGTGCTCTCCGGTCCGGCCGGGCCGTTCCCTCCACATCATCCTTTGTTTCTCTTTCCGGCGTCCGCACCTCCCTTTTTCCCGAAGGGAAAAGGGCCGGCGGGCGCTCCCTTCACAACTCCCTCCTCACCCCCTCCTTTTCAGCGGCCGGGCCGGGCCGGAGGCTTCACTTCCCATTTTCCCTCCAGAAGGAGACACACGATGCCATCCATCCGGCATGAACCCACCCAGCACACCGCCTACATCCACACGCACGAACGAAGCATCCGCGAGATGGCCGAAGAGGGCCTCGACCTCCCCGCCGAGGCCACCCTCCTCGCCTACCGCGACACCCGGAAGAACCAGCACCAAACCATTCTCCTCCCCAGCCGCAGCGCTGCCCTCGCCCGCGCCGCCCGGCTGGTGGAACACCGCCAGACCCGAAGAGCGGATGTGCGGCTCCTCTCTCTCGAAGAAGCGCTGTCGTAGAACGCCATTTTTTTTTCGGGAGACCAAGATGAACCGAACGGAAGGCAGCGAAAGAGCCGGAAGCCCGGCGCGGAAGAAAAGCCCGCCCAAGGCGAAGGAAGAGCGCCCGCGCCGCCCGCCCTGGTGGGCGCCCGACCCGCGGCCGGCGACGCAGATTTTCGAGGACGAGGTGTTTCTGACGAAGCAGATGCTCGCCCGGGTGCTGGGCTACCGGAACGTGCGGAGCATCGATCTGATCGTGGCCGAGGACTGCGCGAGCGAGGCGCCCTGCCTCCAGCCCATCTACCTGCGGCGGCCGCACGCGGAGCCGAATGACCGCCGCCCCCCCGGCGCGCCCTCGTTCAAGAGCGTGCGCTTCCGCCGGGAGGATGTGATCGCCTACGTCGAGAAGATGCGCGAGCCCTTTCCGGCCGATCTGGAGTGGCGCTTCGGGGGAAGGCGCGAGCCAGAGGGGTCCTAATATGCCCCTTCAACTGTATATTTCTGTGCACCTAATGATTTTTCGGTTTCCTATGAAAAATGACGATATATCGTTATTCTTGACGGAATTTCCGCTTTTAAAAGCTCCCGAATGTGCCAATAAATCAAAATCATATTGTATTTATTGATGTTTCCGGCAATATCAGCATTGGCATGAAAAATGCTTAAATTTAAAGTGAGGCTAAGAATCGGGACTGAACCCCCGATAAGGATATTGACTGGCCAGTACTTTGAGGGTTAAGTATGGCCCATGAGTAACCAGCAGAGGGAACTTCGGGTTTTGGCATTTCGCCGAAACAGTACTCGGGGTGTTCCTGCCGCGCTGTGAGGAGAGAAGATGAGTAATTACCCACTCTTCTTTACGCTACACAAAATTGTCATGGGAAATGGCTTTATTGTGAGCGTAGAGGCACGAGGAAAGGCTCTTGCGGTCCAGAACGAGGATGGTTTTTGGATTTTTGGCGTGAACCCCGGTGGAATTGGTGGTGGCGGGGAAAACCTCAAGGAATCTTACCAAGAATTTCGCGAAGGCTTTCTTTCAGTTTTGTACGATATTGCCGCTGCTGCGTCTACCTTTGAAGAATTCAAGAAAGAAGCTGAGGAGGTTTTTCATTCTGTTTGTGAGAAAAGCGAGCGAGAGTGGACAGAGGCCGTGGCTTTTGTGCGGGAAAATCATGTGGAAGCTGATATCCTGAACCTTGACAATAAAATAAAAGCAGATACTGAAGCTTTTCTGAACCTCGTTGAAATTCAACGTCCTATGGCTGTATTGAATGAGCGGGAGGACGAACAACAACTTGCAACCGCTGCCTAAATTGTAATGGCGAAAAGAGCATTAGTGCGCATGAATGAAGTCTGGGCAATGCGTGAAGAATGCGCGCCCGGCTTTACATCTCGAACCCGAATACATAATTTTTGGATTCGATATAAGGAAGAAAGTGGTGTTCTTCCTCTTGGCAAACATGGGAAAAGATCGAATCCCGAAATCTGGAGCGGCCACATAATAACGTTGAGCCGAAAACTGAAAATTGAAGATTGTGCAAAGCGTGTTATGCCAATTTTAGCCTAACTCAGTATCTTCTGTTAGAACCCATGGAAAAATTAATACTTCCACCGTTATTGGAGCCCTTTCCGGCCGATCTGGAGTGGCGCTTCGGGGGAAGGCGCGGGGACTAGAGCCGGCGGGTCTTCGAGCGGAGCTCATCGATCAGCACCCGCTCGTTCTCGGAATAATCCACCGGCACCTCGACGAGATGGACCCCGCCCGCATCGAGGCAGCCCTTGAGCGTGGGGGCGAGACTTTCGGCCGATTCCACGCGGTGGCCGCTTGCGCCGTAGCTCTCGGCGTAGCGGACGAAATCGGGGTTTCCGTAGTCGAGGCCGAAGTCGGGAAAGCCCATGCCGGTCTGCTTCCACTTGATCATGCCGTAGGCGTTGTCGCGCAGGACGAGCACCACCAGATCGAGCCCGAGGCGGACGGCGGTTTCCAGCTCCTGGGAGTTCATCATGAAGCCCCCATCCCCGCAGATGGCCATGACCGGGGTCTCGGGGTAGACCATCTTCGCCCCCATGGCCGAGGGAAGCCCGGCGCCCATGGTGGCGAGGGCGTTGTCGAGCAGGACGGTGTTCGGGCCGTGGGCCTTGTAGTTCCGGGCGAACCAGATCTTGTAGACGCCGTTATCGAGAGCGATGATGCTGCTTGAGGGCATCACCTCGCGGACCCGGGCCACGAGATACTGCGGGATGACGGGAAAGCGCGCGTCGTCCGTCCGCTCCGCCACATGGGCCTCCACCCCCTTTTTCACCTCCCCAAAGTAGGCGAAATCCCAGGCCGGGTTTTTTTCGAGCTTGGCGGAGAGCCGCTCGATCGTGTCCGCGATGTCGCCGATGACCTCGAGCTGGGGAAAGTAGACCTCATCCACGCTGGCCGAGAAGTTGTTGACGTGAATGACCTTCGTCCCCCCCCGCGCCATGAAAAAGGGCGGCTTTTCGATGACATCGTGCCCGACGTTGATGATGAGATCGGCGTGCTCGATGGCGAAGTGGAGATAATCTTGGCTGGAGAGCGCCGCCGTCCCCAGATACAGGGGATGTCGCTCGTCAATGACGCCCTTGCCCATCTGGGTGTTGAAGAAGTAGATGCCGGTCTTGTCCACGAATTCGGGCAGCGCCTGGCAGGTGCGGTTCCGGTTGGCGGCCGCCCCGATGAGGAGAAGGGGCCGCGCCGCGCCGCGAATCATCTCCGCCGCCTGATCGAGCGCTTTCTGATCGGCGTGCGGGCGTCTTCGGGTGTTCACCTCGAAGAGCTGCGCATCCGCCTCCTCGGCGGCGATGTCCTCGGGCAGCTCGATGTGGACGGCGCCGGGCCGCTCCTCCTCGGCCACCCGGATCGCCTCGCGCACCAGGACCGGAATGTTGTTTCCGTTCACCGCCTGGCGGGTGGACTTGGTGAGGGGGCGCATCATCTCGACCACGTCGATGATCTGGAAGCGGCCCTGCTTGCTCTTCTTGATGGGCTTCTGGCCGGTGATCATCAGGATCGGCATGCCGCCCAGCTGGGCGTAGGCGGCGGGGGTCACCAGATTGGTCGCGCCGGGCCCCAGGGTGGCGAGACAGACCCCCACCTTTCCGGTGAGGCGCCCGTAGGTCGCCGCCATGAAGCCCGCCCCCTGCTCGTGGCGGGTGAGGATGAGCTTGATCCGCGAGTTCCGCAGCGATTCGAGAAAGTCGAGGTTCTCCTCGCCGGGAACGCCGAAGACATACTCCACGCCCTCTTTTTCGAGCGCGCGGACGAAAAGGTCGGATGCTTTCATGGGTTCCTCATGGCCAGGCTTCTGGCATGGACAGGCTTCCGGCTAGGTGCCGATGACGAGCGCCGACTCCCGCTCCCTCATCAGGGCCAACACGGACAGATAGGTCATAATTCCCGTGCGGTGATTTTCGGAAGGGACGTTTTCGATCCGGAAGAAAAAGCGGCCGTGCGCGCCCACTGCCTCCACCTCGTGGATGTTCCGTTGAATCGTCGGGTCGCAGAAGATCCGGATGCGCGTCCTGCGCGGGCCGATGCCGGCGAGCGCCACCGCCGCCGAGACGTTGACGTTGGCCGGAAAACCCCGGCACGCCTCGAGGACATCGCCCTCGAAAATGACCTCGGGCGCCTGGATGCGCGCCAGATCGATTCCCTGTTCGACCACATAAGGAGCGCCGGCGAGGCTGGCCGGCGGCTTGCGCGTCGTCATCGTGACCGAATCGAGCCTTCCCTCGCGGGCCGCCTTGAGGCCGTCGAGGCCGATGATGGCGCACGAGGGCGCATAAATCCGCCCGCCGCCCCGCTCGGCGAGGGCCACCAAGTCCTCCCGATCGAGGAGGGCGCCGATCGAGGTGATGATGACTTCCTTCCCGAGGGGGAGGGCGGCCTCGCAGATGGGCGCTACGGTGGAAACCCCCGCCGCCTCGAGGATCACGTCGGCCCCCTGGACCACCCCCTCAATATCCGACAGCGCGGGCGGCGTCCTCAGCCCCTGAAGAAAAGAAGCTACTTTTCCAGGCGTACGGGTCGTGGCCACCGGAACCTGGACGGGTATCCGGCCCGCGTCCGCGGCCTTAACCACGGCCTTTCCAATCACGCCGAGACCCACCACGCCCAGCTTCACCACGCGCGTGCTCTCCCTGAAACCGGATCATCTCCGCAAACTGCCGGAATGTGTCTTTTCGTGAACTTAATGTAGCACACTTGGTTTCCCCGCCGTTTCCGGCGGGTTGACGCCCCCCGGAAATCCTGATTACATGCCCCCCCCATCAAAAGATGTGCCGGAGGGAAAACGGCTGCCGGGGGGGCGGCTGGCGCGCGTCTGCCTTCCCGAAAAATCCGCGCACGGAACAGACATTCAGCGGGATGTTTCTGTTCTTATGTTTCTGTTCTTGAAATCTCCGGGAGGGGGCGTG
This sequence comes from bacterium, assembly GCA_027622355.1. Classification (NCBI taxonomy): domain Bacteria; species bacterium. Next base: position 7,510 of record JAQBZT010000075.1, read on the forward strand.
CCCCGCCGCCCGGGAAAACGCCAAGCCCGAAAAATACGGAAACTGGCACCAAGCGCTTCGAAAAGGAGGTTCCCCATGAAAAGCAGATGGATTCGGATTCTCTCTCTTTTGGCGGTCATCGGCGGCTTTCTCGCCCTGCCCGTCCACTCCGGTGCGGCCACGCTCCCCTGCCGCGCCGTCAAGCTGATCGTGCCCTGGGGCGCGGGCGGCGGTACGGACGTCATCTTCCGCGTCGTCGCCCGGACAGCGCAAAAGCACCTGGGCAAGGATATCGTCGTCGTCAACATCGGCGGCCAGGGCGGCAACAAGGGCGCCAAGGAGGCCATGCGGGCCAAGGCGAACGGTTGCACGCTCTTCGCGGGCCACGACTCGATGCAGACCTCCTATGTCGGAGGCCGGGTGGATTTCAACTACTTCGGCTTCGAGCCGGTCTCCCTGCTGACCTACACGCCCTCGATCCTCGGCGCCCATCCGGGAACGCCCTGGAAGAGCGCCCAGGATCTGGTCGCGCACGTGAAGAAGAACCCCAGCCAGGTGAAGTTCGGCGCCACCCTCGGCTCGACAAGCCACTTTTTCCCGGTGCTCGTGGAAGCCACCACGGGGGCGAAGTTCAAGTACGTGGCCTTCGACGGCACCCGCCAGCGGATGACCGCCCTGCTCGGCAAGCACATCGATCTCGGCGAACTCAACATCACGGCGGCCAAGAAGTACATCAAGTCGGGCCAGCTCAAGGGCCTCGGCATCGCCACCGAAAAGCGGGACCTCCGCCTGCCGGACATGCCCACCCTCCGCGAGCAGGGGATCGACGTCGTGACGGGCATCAACCGCGGCATATTCCTCCCGAAGGGAACGCCCGCCGCCATCGTGAAGATGTACTCGGATGTCCTCGGCAAGACGATGGCCGACGCCAAGGTCCGGGCGGATCTCGAGGCGAAGGGAACCATCATCCAGTACAAAAACCACGAGGAATACACCGCTTTCCTGAGAGACAACGCCACGATGATCGAGCGCGTCGCCAAACAGGTCGGACTCTACAAGCGGAAGAACTAGCCCGCCGGAAACGCATGGATCGGCCCGGGACGGCATTCGAAAGGATGCCGGCCCGGGTCATCCGGCTTTCTCTCTGGCTTTCTCTCTAGAATCAGGCCTGGACCCGGAGCCTACATGCGACTGCACGCCGACACCGTGATCGCCGCCCTCCTCATCGTCCTCTGCGCGGTGGCCTGGGGCGTCACCTACGCACTGCCGCCCGCCCCCTACGGAACGATGGGGCCGGCCCTCTTCCCCCGCGTGATTCTGGCCTTCCTCATTCCATTGAGCGTGATTTATTTCGTGCAGGGCCTGCTCCGCGATCTCCGCAAAGAGCACGAGGACACAAAAGCGAAGAACTTTTCCTTCGGATGGGTGCGCGAGTACAGCAACGTCATCATCTCTTTCTTCCTCTTTTCCGTGTTTCTCGTGGCGCTCCCCTATACGGGCTTCATCCTGACCGGCACGCTTTTCATTTTTCTCATGCTCTGGGTGCTGGGGCCGCGGGGGGCGCGCCAGATTCCGAAATACATCGCCATATCGGCGGGCGTCACGGGGGGGCTCTATCTGCTGTTCCGTTTCGTCCTGATCGTCATTCTTCCCGAGGGCGATTTATTCGACTGAGGAGAGCGAGAGCGGCCCATGCTGGAAAACGTTCTTCAAGCCTTCACCACCATTTTTCAAATCCACACGCTGATCCTGATAACGATCGGCACGCTGGCGGGCATCGTGGCGGGCGCCATTCCGGGCTTCACCATCGCGCTCGCCGTCATCCTCACGCTCCCCTTCACCTTCGGGATGACGCCCCTTCAGGGGCTGTCCACCATGCTGGGAGTGTTCGTGGGCGGCTTCTCGGGCGGGCTCATCTCCGGGACGCTGCTCGGCATCCCCGGCACGCCCTCATCGGTGGCCACCACCTTCGACGCCTTCCCGATGGCGCGGGGCGGAAAACCCGGCCTCGCGCTGGGGATCGGTATCTGGTCCTCGTTTTTCGGCGGGCTGATCGGGGCGGTGCTGCTCGTCACCGTCGCCCCGCCGCTCGCCCTGTTCGGGCTCAAGTTCGGCCCCTGGGAGTTTTTCTCCCTCTTCGTCTTTGCCCTGACGATCATCGCGAGCCTCTCGGGAGACTCCCTCCTCAAGGGCGCCATCGCGGGGCTGATGGGGCTTCTCCTGCGCACGGTGGGCGATGACGACATCACCGGCATCGAGCGCTTCACCTTCGGGACGGATGGGCTGCGGCAGGGCTTCGCGTTTCTCCCCGTCCTCATCGGCCTGTTCGCCTTCAGCCAGCTGTTGAGCGACGTCGAAACCAAGGAGGAGGCCCAGAGCTCTCTCATCGAAGCCAAGGCCCAGCACGTCAAGATCGAGCCCTGGAACGCCATCAAGACCATCCTCCGCCAGCCGGTGAACCTCATCCGCTCCTCGCTGATCGGCGTCTTCATCGGCGCGCTCCCGGCGGCGGGGGGGAGCATCTCGAACATCCTGAGCTACGATCAGGCCAAGAAAGCATCGAAGTATCCCGAAAAATTCGGCACCGGCATCCCCGACGGCGTCATCGCCTCAGAGGCCGCCAACAACGGAACCGCCGGCGGCGCCCTCATCACGATGATGGCGCTCGGCATCCCGGGCGACATCATCACGGCCGTCATGCTGGGCGCGCTCCTCATCCACAACATCGTGCCGAGCCCGACCTTCATCTCCGAGCGCCCCGATCTCTCCTACGGTATCTTCATCGCTTTCTTTCTCGCCCACTTCGTCATGATCGCGCTTCAGGCGATTGGCATGCGGGTTTTCCTCGCCGCGACGAAGCTGCCCAAATACGTTCTCGCCGCGACCATTCTCTTCTTCTGCGCGACGGGCGTCTTCGCGCTCAACAACATCATCTTCGACATC
>JAQBZT010000076.1 GCA_027622355.1 bacterium
CCCCGGGGGGGGGGGACAGACGCGCATCCGGGCGGGGAAGACTCACTTCTTCTTCTCCACCATCTGCATGAACTCTTTCGCGTGCTCGAAATCCGGATCGAGTTTGATGGACTCCCGCAGATTATCGAGGGCGTCGCCCCGGTTTCCCTTGTGCCAGAAGGCGCGGCCCAGATTGAAGTACAGGACCGGGTCCTTTGCGTCGATCTCGATGGCTTTCCGGTAGTTGCTGATGGCCGCATCGTACATCTGCTGCTTCCGCAGGACGATGCCCAGATCGTTCAGTGTGTGCTTGTTTTCTTTCTCGTAGAGCTTGGTGTTATCGCCCAACTGGTCGAAAATTTCCTTCGCTTTTTCGACATCCCCGGACTCAAGGTATGCCTGTCCCAAGCCAAAGCTGGCCTGTACATGGGTCCCATCCACCTTGAGCGCATTCTGAAACTCGTACTGGGCGCTGAAGTACTCTTTTTTCTCCAGGTGAATCTGTCCCTGGCGGGCAAGCTTGCTGGCGTGCTCCTCCTCGGGAGTTTTCTTCACTTCCTCTTCCTTGGACTCTTCCTTGGTGAAGCGCTTCTCGAAAGCTTCCCGCGTCAACTTTTCGGCTTCCATCCCGGTCGAAGTACCAGTGAGTTTGAGGTATTCGAGGATGACGACATCGCCATCCTCGCGGGCCCAGTAGCGGACGTTCGCGTGCAGGCCGCCCGTCATTGTTTTTTCTTCGTAGTAGATGCCTTCGATTTTTTCTTCAGCCATGATCTCCTCCGGACCAACACCCCGAGATATTTGCTGTCAGGAAACGGCCTTCCGCAGAATCTCCCGGTATCCTTCGTAGACATCCTCACCGTAGCGGGCGGGCGGAAGCACCTCGGTCAGCTTCCCATCCTCGAATTTTTTCTCCGAGGCGAAGGGATTATGAAAAATTTCGCCCGAGGGAAGAAACAGCGTCGGGCTCGTCATTAGGACGTCTTCCTCATCCCGAAGGCGCATGGCCTCACGGTAGTCGTCCATCGTGTTTTCCCTGTATTTCCCGCTGCCGAGATCGGCCCCGATCGGCGCCGGATCGAGGCCGGCTTCGACCGCGATCTCGAGAATCACCTCCCGCTCGTCGATGCGGCGCCCCTCCCAGTAGAATCCCTTCCGGAGCTTCAGATCGTAGACCCGCGCCTTCTCCGGGTCCTGCCCGTAGGCGCTCACATAGGCTTCATAGAGCGGCAGTGTCGTCCGCACGTACTCCTCGTGCGGCCAGCCCTTGCAGGGCGAAAGCGGCTCCTGCACGGCGATCAGGGGCCACTCCTGATCCACGATGTGGCGGGGCGCCGGACGCCCGTTGATTACCTCCAGCGGAAACGCCCGGTACCTGAGTGCCACCTTCCCCTCGAACTCGGGCCACACCTTGTCCAGCCGCGCCGCGGCCATGTAGGCCCAGGGTCAGTGGTATTCGTGAAAAATTTCGATGATCGCGGTTTCAGCCATGAAAACACCCTTCAAGTAACGGGTCTATTCGAGCCCCCTGAGATAGTCCGCCACGCGCGCCATCGGGAGCACGTCCGCATATTTCATGTGCATGTCGAAGAGATTCACCTTGTGGGACATCTGCGCCCGATCGGCCACGCACTCCTCGGGCACGATCACCTTGAAGTTGAGGTTGAAAGCATCCAGCACCGAGCCGCGCACGCAGCCGCTCGTGCTCATTCCGGTGACGATCACCGTATCTATCTGGCTGTATATCAAAAGTCCGGCCAGCTGAGTCCCGTAAAAGACGCTCGGCTTCGACTTGATGAGCACCGTCTCGCCATCCCGCGGGGCGACCGCGGGATAGATGTCGTGCGCATATGGAAGCCCATCCCCATCCTCTTCCACCGCCCGCGCTCCCCGGCTCTTCCAGTTCCCCATCAGCTGGGAGGAGCCCCGGTCATCGTTCGTCGAATAGTAGACGGGAATGCCCCGCTCGCGTGCCGTCTCAAGGAGGGTGGCGATGTTCTCCGCGCAGGGGACTCCCGTTTTCGAGTAGCCGCTGCTGAACCGGTCGTCCACGAAGGCGTAGCTCATATCAACGATGAGCAGCGCCGGGCGCTCGCCGAAGCCCACCTCCTTCGCGCCGCGGTACTTGTCGAGCATCGCCTTGTCTTCCGCGGGAATCACATCATCCCAAATCGCCATTTCGCTCCCCTTCGATGGCTCGCCCATATGCAGGAGAGAGCGATTTTACGGCCCCCGTTCGCGAGAGACAATCGCGGCCGGGGGCCGGAAACGCATTCCGCCCAAAGGGTTATGTTATGATGATTTCAAGGCGGCCCGGCCCAATTCCGGCCAAAGGAGCTTCGATGAACCCTCCCGATGAGCGCTTGCGCGAGCGGCTCGCCGCCGCCCGGAACATCGCCGTCGTGGGCCTCTCGCCCCGGATGCACCGGACGAGCCACCGCATCGGCGCCTATCTCCAGGAGGCGGGCTACCGGATTTTTCCCGTCAACCCGAACGCGGACACAGTTCTCGGGGAGACCGCCCGGGGCCGCCTCGCCGATCTGGAGGAGCCGATCGACATCGTGAACGTCTTCCGCCGGAACCAGTTCATCCCCCGGGTGGCCGAGGGCGTCCTCCGGATGAGCCCCCGCCCCAGCCTCGTCTGGATGCAGCTGGGGATTTTCCATGAAGAAAGCGCCCGGAAGCTCGAAGCGGCGGGCATCGAGGTGGTGCAGGATCTGTGCATCAAGGTCGAACACCGGCGGCTTCTGGCCGGGCCCTAGAGAGGCGGCTCCCGTGCGGCAGCGCAACTCGCGCGCGCGTTATCTTTTTCTCCTTCCCGCGGTGCTGATTTTGTCCGGATTTCTCGGCTTCATCGAAAACTTCTTTCTCTATCATCCCCGGAGGGACCTCGACCTCTCCCCCGCCCTCTACAAGATTCCCTTCGAGGAAGTCCGCTTCCGCGCGGCCGATGGCACCGATCTCCACGGCTGGTTCATCCCCCCGGCCGAGGTGGAGGGCCCGGTCCTCCTCTGGGCGCACGGCAACGCCGGCAACATCTCGCACCGCTCGGAGAACGCCGCCATGATCCGCCGCGAGACGGGAGCGGGCATGTTCCTCTTCGACTACCGGGGATACGGCAAGAGCGCGGGAAGGCCGGGCGAGGAAGGACTCTACGCCGACGGACGGGCGGCCTACGCCTGGCTGAAGACCCGGGTGCCGCCCGAGCGGATATTCCTGTTCGGCCGCTCCCTCGGCGCCGCCGTCACCGTGAAGCTGGCGGCGGAGGGCGCCGCCGCTCGGGGACTCATTCTCGAGAGCCCCTTCCTGAGCCTGCTCGAGATGGCGCAGAAGGTTTTTCCCGTCCTGCCGGTGGGATGGATCGTTTCGCAAAAATTCGACAATCGCGCGCTCTTGCCCCGGGTCAAGATGCCGATCTTCATTCTCCACGGGGATGCGGACGGCATCGTTCCCTTCGCGCATGGAGAGCGCCTTTTCGAGATTGCGCCCGCCCCGAAGCGCTTCTTCCGTATCAAAGGGGCGGGGCACAACGACACCTATCTGGCCGGCGGGCCGCTCTACTGGGATGCCTGGCGAAGCTTCCTGCGCAAGCCGGACTAGTGCGGCGGCGCGAGCTTGTCGAGCCTCTCGTGAACCGGAGCAAAGATCTCCTGGATCTCCATCTCCTCATCGCCCACCTTCGCCGTTTCATGCTCGATGTTCGCGGGGAGGATGACGGTGCCCCCGGGGCCGAGCTCCACGCTCTTGTCCCCGCAGGTAAAGCGGGCGCGTCCTCTGAGCACGGTGCTGATCTGTTCCTGATGATGCGTGTGCCTGAGAGCAAAGGTCATGTCCGCCGGGAAGATTTGGCGCATCACCGTTGTCTTCACGCCGCCCACCACGCGTATGTGCCGCCCATCCACTTCATGCTCGGGAACTTCGTCCCAATAATAGCCCTGTATCATCGTTCCACCCTTTCGAATTTCCGGATTTCGTTATAGCGCCGAGGGCGCCGCCATCCGGGCGAGTTCCTCGCGGACGGGGGCGAAAATCTCCTCGCAGACAAGCTCCCCGTCCCCGATGTTCTCGGTCATGTGCTCCTTGTCCGGCGGAAGAACGACGATCCCTCCGGGGCCAAGCTCCACGCTTTTGCCCTCGCAGGTGAAGCGCGCCCTTCCGCCAAAGACGATGGTCATCTGCTCGTGGGGATGGCTGTGCGGCCGCAGCGGGGTGCCCGCCGGTATCGTCTGGCGCAAAACGGTGATGTTCTCCCCCGAAATCACCCGCTGAACCCGGCCACTGTTGTGATGCGGCTCTATCTCGTTCCAGTTGTGTACCTGCATTTCAGACATTTTTTCACCCCATTCTTTCGATGAAACTGCCATCAGGAATCACCCGGAAATATTCCCTATATACCCTTCCCGCCGCCCCTTTGCATCCCCGGCGGCGGGGAGAAGTATTGCCGGCAAAATCCCGTATAATGGGGCAACTGTCTGTTTGGCCGCGGAGAAGGAAAAGATGAAAAACAAAAGGTGGCTCGCCGCCCTCGCGGGTGCGATGGCTTTGTGGGCAATTTACACCCTGTTCCCCTTGGGCGCGGCGGGTCTCGCCGCAGGCGATACGGCGCCCGAGTTCCGCGCCGGCCCCTGGTTGAACAGCGCCCCGCTCAAGCTGGCCGATCTGCGCGGAAAGGTCGTGCTCATCAAAATGTGGACGTTCGGGTGAATCAACTGCGTCCGGGAGATCCCGGTCACCCTCTCGTGGCACGAGCGGTACATGACACAGGGGCTGGTCGTCATCGGGAACCACGCGCCCGAGTTCAGCTTCGAGAAAAACCGGAAGAATGTGGAACAAGCCATGGCCCGGCTCGGCGTTAACTACCCCGTCGTCATGGACAACGATCATGTGAACTGGAACGCCTACGGGAACCGCTACTGGCCGACCAAATACCTGATCGACAAAAAAGGCGTCATCCGCTTCAAAACCATCGGCGAGGGAAACCATGAGCGGACCGAAGCGATGATCCGGAAGCTTCTGGCCGAATGAGCCCCGCCGCTTCCGCCCCTGCCGGAAAGCCGGCGATCCCCTATTCCGCACTCTTGCGGCTGACGCACTGGCTGAACGTCCCGCTCCTGCTGCTCATGATCGCGAGCGGCCTCCAGATCTGGTGGGCCTATCCCGCCTTCGGCCCCGGCCTTCCCAAGCCCGAATCCCTCTACCGCACGATGGCCGGTGTGGCCGGCGCGGCCGATCCGCGCGGCATCAACATCGGCTCTGATTTTCGTCTGTTCACGCAGGGACTTGTGGGCTGGTTCGGCATCGGCGGCTGGCTCGCGGGAGCGCTCAGATGGCACTTCGCCCTCATGTGGCCCTACACCCTGAACGGCCTCGCCTACCTCCTGCTCCTTCTTTTCACCGCCGAGGGAGGACACTACCGGCTCGGAAGGGAGGATTTCCGCGGAGCGGCCGGGATGATCCGCCGCCCGATTCACACCTTCTCCAATCCCCCGGGCGAGGGTAAGTTCAACCCGATCCAGAAGATCGCCTACAACCTCGTGCTACTCGCCGGCATCCTTTCCGTTCTGACGGGGCTGGCCGTCTACAAGCGCGTCCAGCTCGGCTTTCTGACCTATCTTTTCGGGGGTTATCAGTCGAGCCGCTTCCTCCATTTTCTGGTCATGCTCTTTTTGGCCGTCTTCACGGCAGGCCACCTCATCATGGTGCTCTCCCACGGCTGGCGCCGGGGGCTCGCCCCCATGATCGTGGGCATAAAAGCCGAGAGGGAAATTTTCCGCGAGCGGCAACGCCTGTTCGCGCGCCGGGCAGGACGCCTTCTTTTCGAGATTATCCTTGCGGGGGGCGGGCTTTGGCTTGGAGGGTTACTGGCGGACATCCTGAACGCGATTTTCGGAGGTACAGCCTCGCCCCTGGTTTTCGGTATCCTGCTCTACGCCACGCTTCGACTGGGGCCCGTCCGCATCTGGCGCCGCCGGGCCCGCGAGGCCGCGCAAAACCGAAGGACGGTGATTTGATGAACACATCCGAAAACGGAGAATTCACGCTTCCCACACGGATGGCCAAGAAACGGCGCCTCGTCGGGCGGATGTTTCTCATCGTCTTCTGCTTCAATCTCGCCTTCGCCATCGCGGGCGGCTGGGCGCTGAGCGGGCCGGCGGCCGGCCTAACCCGCTTCTCCTTCGGGTGGCCGCTCTGGTCCATTATTCTCCTGGCGGCCTCTTCCTTGCTCGTGATTCCGCTCCTGGCCCCCCTGGCCCTCAAAATCCTGCGCTCTCCGCCGGAGGAGGAAAAACCGTGAGCCATCCAAAAGGGAAATCCACCCCCACGCGGAGAAAGTTCCTCCAGCTGCTCTCGGCGATGTTCCTGGTCGGATGCTCCCGGCTGGACAGCAACCCCTACGCCCAGCAGGTGCTCGGCTGGTTCGACCGCTGGAATCACCGGGTCGGGCGGATGCTCGACAGCCCCCACCGGCTGGCGCCCACCTATCCGCGCTCGGCGGTGCAGCCCGAGCAAATGCGGCCGAACGGCTCGATCGTCACGCCGGGGGCACAGCGGATTAACACGCCGGAGGCCGAATGGCGGCTCGCGGTGGGCGAGGCGCGGCTGGAGAAGGGAAAGGTGGTGAAGCGCTACTGGACGCGCGAGTACACCCTCGAAGAAGTTCGTCAGATGCCCCCGCTCTCCCTCACCGTCGAGCACGTCTGCGTAGAGGGATGGAGCGCCATCTGCCACTGGAAAGGGATCGCGCTCCGCGAACTGATCAGCCGCCACGCTCTCCGGCCCGAGAGCCGGTACGTTTATTTTCTCTGCGATGACGCGATGGAGGGCCCGCGAGGCTTGGAGCGCTACGGCGTCACCTTCGATCTCTCATCGGCCCTTCATCCCCAGAACGTTCTCGCCTATGAGTACAACGGGGAGAAACTCTCCATCGAACACGGCGCCCCCCTTCGCCTCGCCGCCCCCACCCACGTGGGCTGGAAAAGCGCCAAGTACCTCCGCTACATCTTTTTTGTCAACGAGGATTTGGGCGGATTCTGGGAGAACCAGGGCTACCCGCGCTACTACGGCTTCTGATGGCGGCCCGCCATCTTGACAATACCAGGGTCGGCCCCTTTAATACCGGGGAATTTCGGAGAGGCTCCCCTGCGCGGAGAGGAATCCCCGTACACCGACATTCCGGCGTAGCTCAATGGCAGAGCTATCGGCTGTTAACCGATAGGTTGTAGGTTCGAATCCTACCGCCGGAGCCAAAAATACAAAAAGACCGCTGGCCGCTCGCCAGCGGTCTTTTTTCTGCCCCAATGAAAAATTTCCGCCGTTCAACTCAAAAAAGAGGGATTGAAAGACAAGGAGACCGGGAGCACCTGAAACCTTGCCGGTATGCCACCGGAGGACCCTTGAAGGGTGGACGGTTAAAACCGCTTCCGGGGCGCCGGGCTTTCTGGTTTTCGATCATGGGAGGTGCTCCCGGCCCGAAACTCCATCTGCCCTAAAACAGAACGGATATTCTTTTCCCTTTGCTCACCCTCCTCCTGTTTTGAGTTCGAGTATCTTCTGAGACTCTGCCATCTCCTCGATCATGATGTTGGTCTTCATGAAATCGCGGGAAAGACGCGTGAGGAGCTGCTGAATCTGAATCGGGGAAAGCGCCGCCGTCAATTCCTGAAAAACCGTCTTCCATGCCTCCGCATTGCGATCGCCACGGTGGAACGATCCGTTGTTCGCCACCAATTCCTCGTAGACTTCGTGTTCGTGATTCATCAGGAACCGGAGCGCGGGCTCGTAGTTCAAATCCGTTCCGTGGAGATATCCCATTAAATGGTCCCGGAACTTCTTGACCATCTCTCGTCGAAACATGGCGGCACCCCCCGGTGAGAATGCAGATGGCCGACCCGCGCCCCATGGGGCCGGTCTTTTTCCAAGATCGGCTCCGCCCGGAGCCGCGTCAACAAAAAATGAGCGTCAGAAGAAAAAGGAGAAATAATATATTTGTTTACAAAGAGATAGTGAACTAGCGGGATAGCCCGCCGCCGCTTTCCACCTGGCCGCAAAGCGCCTCCACCACAGCGCAGAGGCGTTCGATGTCGGCGGGCTCCGAAAGGCGGTGATCGCCCTCCTTGATGAGGGTGAGCGTGGCGTCCTGGCTTTCGATCAAGGACATGATCCGCCCCGAAACCTCCCAGGGCACATCCTCATCGCGCATGCCGTGGAGAAGCCGCACGGGACAGCGGATCGGAATCGGCCCGCGCAGCAGAAGATGATCTCTGGCCTCTTCGATCAGCCGCATCATGATGGGATAGGGCGTCTCCTCATAGGCGGAAGGGCGTATCCACTGTCCCCTCTCCTCCATCTCCTTCCGCGCATCCGGTCCAAGCGAAGCCCAGATCAGATCCTCGGTGAAATCCGGTGCGGCAGCGATCCCGACGAGGGCGGCCGCCCGTTCGGGCCGGGCCAGCGCGGCCAGCAGCATGATCCATCCGCCCATGCTCGAGCCCACGATGACCTGCGGCCCCTCCGCCACCTCATCCAGGACGGCGATCGCGTCCGCCGCCCAGCGGCCGATGGTCCCCTCCTCGAACTTGCCGGACGATTGGCCGTGCCCCGTGTAGTCGAAGCGCACGAACGCCCGGCTCGTCCTTTCGCAATGGGCGTCCAGCGCCGTCGCCTTCATCCCGGTCATGTCCGAGTGGAAGCCGCCGAAAAAGATAAGGCCCGGAGAGCGGCCCGGCCGCTTTTGGTAGGCAATGCGGACACCTTCCGGAAGATCGAGAAACGAAGTCATCCGCGCCCGACCTGCGTGAGAAGACCGCGGACCACCTCGACCCGCGCCGATTTTTCCAGTTCCTCCAGCGCGATGCGAAGGACCTTCTCCGTATTGTTGCCCGGCCACCGGCGCCCGCTGGTCGCAAGCACACCGGGCGCGCCGCTCCCCTCCGCCGCCATTCATGACCTCCCATCGAACGAAATCGAAACCAATGTCATTCTTCCGCGCGGCCTGAATTATGGCGCGAATTCCCGGACGCGGCCACCGCTCTATCCGTTTTCACTCCCTCGCGCGCATCGAGATGCGGGGAGAACGCATATATGGTAATTTCGATTTATAAACCCTGAATCCGATCCGATTCTTTTTTGCAGGCGGGCACGCGCACGAGGGGCCCTTATCCGTCAGGATGGGAAGATGTACCAGATTGGCATTGACATCGGCGGAACCTTCACCGACGCCGCCGTGACCGGACCGAACGGCGGCCGCGCCATTTTGGCCAAATCGCCCTCCACGCCCGGGGATTATCTCCAGGGCGTCGTGGCGGCGCTGGAGGACGCGGCCCGGCAGCTCGGACTCCCTCTCCGGGAGCTTCTCTCGGGCGCCTCGCTCCTCGCCCACAGCACCACCGTCACCTCGAACGTGCTCTGGACCCGCACCGGCCCCCGCGTCGGCCTGATCGCCACCGGCGGCTTCGGCGATCAGATACTCATCATGCGGGGAATTGGCCGGGTGGCCGGTCTCTCGCTCGCCGAGCGCCGCCACTACCGCCGCACCGACAAGCCGGAGCCCCTGGTGCCCCGCAAGCGCATCCGCGAGATGGATGAGCGGATCGACGCAACGGGCGAAGTCATCGTCCCCCTCGATGAGGGGAAGGCCCGGGCCGCGCTCCGCTCCCTCGCCAGGGAGGACAAGATCGAGGCGCTGGCCGTCGGCCTGCTCTGGTCGTTCCGCAACCCGGTGCACGAAAAACGCATCAAGGCGCTGGCCGCCGAGGAGATCCCCGGAATCCCCGTCAGCCTCTCCTCGGAGGTGTCGGGTCGCCTCGGAGAGTACGAACGGACGGCCACCGCCGTCCTCAACGCCTATGTCGCGGGCGCGATGGAGGGGTATCTCGAACAGCTCCTCGACCGGCTCCGCAAGGAGGGGCTCCGCCAGCCCCCGCTCATCGTTCAATCCAACGGCGGGCTGACCCCGATCGATCGCGTCATGCCCATCCAGACGGTGGAGAGCGGGCCGGCCGTCGGCGTAGTCGGCGCCGCGCGGCTTTCGAAGGAACTCGGAAAACCGAACCTCATCGCCACCGATGTGGGGGGAACCACCTTCAAGGTCGCCCACATCCAGGAAGGAAGATGGGAGCTGGCGGATGAAACCGTGTTGACGAAATACCACGTTCACGTCCCCATGGTCGAAGTCTCCTCCATCGGGGCGGGGGGCGGCTCCATCGCCTGGGAGGACGGGGGGCGCCTCCGCGTCGGCCCCCGCTCGGCGGGCGCGGTGCCGGGCCCGGCCTGCTACGGCACCGGCGGAGAGGCGCCCACCGTGACCGATGCCGATCTTCTTCTCGGCGTGCTCAACCCGGAGAATTTTCTGGGCGGCCAGATTCATCTCGACGCCGATGCCGCCCGCCGGGCTTTCGAGAAAGAGATTGCCCCCCGGTTCTTCGACGGCGATGCGGC